>CAXUBM010000001.1:0-64033 GCA_964249235.1 uncultured Acetobacteraceae bacterium
CCCCCCCCCCCCCCCTTTTTTTTTTTAATGATACGGCGACCACCGAGATCTACACCGCAGATCACGAACATCTCTCGTCTTTGTGCAGCAGCTTCTCGAAAACTGATGCACAAACCGTGCAGCAGACGATGACGGCGCACAATGCTTCCTCAGAGTAATTTTAGTTTCAGTTGTAGCCAACTCCGGTCGCGAAGAGCCACCAAAGCAGACTATCGATAATCTCCGCTTCGCTGGCCGGCAAACCGTGGAGGACTCCCGCACTGAACGATTTCGTCCGTAGCCGGAGCGTGGTAATCGTGACATCACAATGAAACGATATTTCCAAAGTATGGTGCTCTCGAGCACCGGAACTTTTGACTCACACGGAGATAGCTGATCGACGTGCCGAGGGTTGAAGGTTATCAGCACAAGAGGATACAACCCGCATGTTCCGGGTAAACAGAGTCAGGTCGGCTCTCTTGCCGATCGTTGCAGTCTCTCTGATGAGCTTTGGCTCGTCCACGGCGTTCGGAGCGTCGTCCACGCAATCCGT
This sequence comes from uncultured Acetobacteraceae bacterium, assembly GCA_964249235.1. Lineage (GTDB taxonomy): Bacteria > Pseudomonadota > Alphaproteobacteria > Acetobacterales > Acetobacteraceae > CAXTPV01. Next base: position 533 of record CAXUBM010000001.1, read on the forward strand.
ACTGCTCGCGATGGATCCCAACATAGTCCTCGCTTACGGCGGTTGTGGACCTTACGGACATCGCGGCCCCGGCGGCTATTGCCGTCCCGGCGGTCGCCTGGGCGGCTACGTTCCTGGCCTCTCCTGCCCGCGCGGTTTTCACATTGGTCGTTACGGGCATCACTGTTGGCCGAACTGATCGGACTGGCGAGGGTAGGGCTCCTAGAAGGTGGTTCGGAGTCTTACTGGACGCCGTCACCGGTAGCAGCTCACGCGCCTGTCTTACCAATCTCAGTTCCCTCTAGCGTCTCTACGGAGAAGTGTCCCGCTTATGGCCAATACCACGACGCACCGTATCGTAGATGATATCGCAGTTACCGTTCGCGCCCCCGCCGACACCTCGGAGAGTCCGATTATCATCCTGTGCCACGGGTTCTGTGGCATACAGGAGGTAATCCTACCCGATTTTGCGGACCGATTCGTCGCTGCAGGCTACACCGTGATCACCTTTGACTATCGCGGTTTTGGCTCAAGCTTCGGCGAACGTGGACGGTTGGCACCAGCAATGCAGATCCAGGACATCGTCTCCGTGATCGGGTGGGCGAAGGCGGAGTATGGTTGCGAGCAGGGGCGGATCGGCCTTTGGGGAACTTCGCTTGGCGGCTGCCATGTCATCGCGGCTGCCGCAAACAATCCAGATATCGGTTGCGTCATCGCCCAGCTGCCGTTCGCCGACGGTGAGGAGCTCGTCCTCGGCACGTTGTCACTCGCGGAGAGGGCAGACTTCACCGCGACGTTGAAGAAGATGGAAGAAAAGCGTTCCTCTACTGGTAAGGAGCTGTTCGTCGGCATCACGCGCGTGCTCTCGGACGACGAGTCAAAGGCGTTCTTTGAGGCGACTAAGGAGCAATTCCCGGCGATAGACGTGAAGATCCCTTTCCTTACCGTCCTGGAGACCATAAATTACAAACCCAAGTCATTCGCGGCCGCGGTGTCGTGTCCGGTCTTGGTGGTGGTGGCCGGGAAGGACACTGTAAACTCACCCGAGCAGGGCGTTGCACTCTACGAAGCAATCGGAGCGAGTCGGAAGTCTCTGCATATCGAGCAAGGAGCGCGCCACTACGACATCTACTCCGGCGTTCATTTCGAGATGATAGTCGCTCGTGAGACCGAATGGTTCCACGAGCATATCGGGGCTGGGATCGTCTCTCCACGTTCTGAGTAACTCGCAATGTGCACGAACGCAGGATTGCACCTACGGACAGGTCGCCGAGACGGAGCGTCGAGGCGCGCGCTTGCAGATCGACGAGAACGCGCGAGCGGAACGTCGCATCGTGTGCACGCCGACGCTCTCCGACGATCTTGATTCGATGCACCGGGCAACCTGTGTGGCTGCCACTGTGGCAGCCTCATCCGCTGTGAGTCATGCCTCGCAGCAGAGCTAAGCAGGCTTACTTTGCCAAGGCGGCGACACCGGGATGGATACCGGCTTGCTCGCAGGGCAAAGTGGAGCACCAGTCTCAGGATGAGCACCGGCTCGATCGTAAGGTCCGGATACACCGGCTTTCCGCCGGGCGTAGTCCGACGCGGTGCCTGCCACTCTGCCAATATCGGCCTCGTCGAGTCGCAAGGTCAGATCGCCTCGCCGACGTAGCTCCGCCTCAGACTCGGGCCAATTCGTGACGACAACGCGCCTTTGGGATGCGGTGACGTCGGGCGGCATGGTGCTTGGACGGCATCCGGGGCCTCAGGCTATTGCCGGGCCTTTGTGCACCAGAGCCAGGGGTCTGGACTTGCTGTAGGCCAGTCGCGCGTTCTCGCTCACCCGATCGACGATCGAAACCGTGCGATCTCCTCCGGCCGGTTGATGAGCGCGACACATGCCGCTTCGAGCTCATCGAGTGTCTTGGCCTTCACCATCGCGCGGCGAATCAGTAGCGGCGCAATCGGCCCAAGGATCTGCGCGAGCGCCCTGGTATAAGCGATCTCGTCATCGGCGGTGATGCTGCGCGGCAATGATGCCGAGGATGGCGAGCCTTTCGACCTCAGCGCGCGAAGCGCACCGTCGGCGGCGACAATCCCGAGGAGGCCCTTGCGCAGATCCTCCCGTTCCTCTCCCGCCGGAACGAATTCGGCAATCAGCTGGCAGAGCTCTTCGGGAGAGCTCGCCTTGCTCATCGTCCGACGAAGATGGTGCCTAGCCACCGGTCCGACGTAAAAGGCGAGTCGCCGCTCGATGGTCGCGATCGATTTCGGCTCAAGCGCGCCGAGCTCGCTCGCCCCTTCGGTCATGCGGCGTGCCGAAGGCATCACGATCGTGGCGTCCACCTCGGCGCCGGAGAATGCGAGACGCAGCGCGTCCGCCATGGCGCGGGCATTGCCGAAGCGGTCGTCGGCGCGCTTGGCAAGTGCCATCTCGACGACCCCCACGAGTGCCGCCGGCAGATCGGGCCTTAGTTCGCGCAACTTTGTCGGCGTGTCGTGGAGCACCCTGTGCGTAGTGGCGACATAGTTTTCGGCAGCGAACGCACGCTGGCCGGACAGAGCCTCGTAGAGGACGCAGCCGAGCGAGAACAGGTCGGAGCGGGCGTCGATGGCGCCGCCAAGGCACTGCTCTGGAGACATGTAGCAAGGCGTGCCGACCAGCACCGAGCTCATGGTCGCGTCCGAGGCGAGCGCGCGGGAGATGCCGAAATCGGTGACCTTGGTTTCGGATTCCGCACTCAGCAGGATGTTGGCCGGTTTGATGTCACGGTGAACGATGCCGAAATCATGCGCATAGGCGAGGGCGCCGAGGACCTGCAGCATCGTGCGTTCGACCGTCGGCAGGTCGAGAGACGTGCCGCGGCTGATGTGGCGGCCGAGATGCACACCGTCGACATATTCGAGCACCAGGAACGGGCTACCCTCGTGGACGGAGAAGTCGTAGATGCCGACGATGTTCGGATGGATGCAGCGACCGACCATCTTGGCTTCGTTGCGGAACCGGGCGATATAGTGGGCGCGGTCGTCGCCGTCGAGTAGATCGGTGCGGACGAGCTTGATCGCTACAGTGCGATCGATGTCTGGATCGTGAGCCTTGAAGACCACGCCCATCGCACCGCGGCCGAGAAGTCCTTCGACACGAAATTTGCCGATATGATCGGGGCTACCCGCCATCGCGCGTCGCTACTCCTCCAGCAGACGGAAGGCGGCGACGAGACTGCGTCGCATCCGATTGAAGGACAGCGCCAGGGAGCCGATCTCGTCGTTCGAGCGACCACTGAATTCGGGAACGTCAAGGTTGCCGAGACTGACCTCGTCAGCGGTCCTGGAGATGGAGCGAACGGGCGCGATGATAAAGACGTGAAGCATCAAGTTCAGTAACACCAGCATAACCGCAAACACCACTGCGAGCGCGACCATAGTTCTGTAGAGGCTGCTCCGCGCGCGCGCAAACGCCACGTGTTCGGGCACTGAGACGATCTCGGCGCCGACGATCGCGCCCGGCTTCCAGCCGAAGCCGTTGGCGCTCCCGTAGGCGTCGATCATCGAGAGCGGCGCTGCCAGCGGAGTGGAGTGGCAGGCCAGGCATTGGGTGCCGACCCTGACCGGCTCGGACAGTGACAGGACGCCGCCCGCCTCGGTGCGTCGCTCGGTCACCAGAGAGGGCAGGCTCGGCCTTGCCTTGAAGGATTCGATGATCGCGGTCTCCCAAGGCTCCGGCCGATCCGATGGATTGGTTGGGTTCTCGGCCGGCTGGCGGAACGTGTAGTCAGGACGCTCCTTCGACACCGCATTGAACGTCTGCTGTGCCGCGAAGAATGGGACCGCTTGCGGGATGAACTGCACCTTCATCGGCCGCGCGAGCAGCGGCGAGATCTGGACATCGGTGTAGTGGATCGTGGCGTTCACTTCGTCCATCATGATCCCCGCCTCAGACAGGACTGCGCGCTTAGCCGTGATCTGGCTCAGCGAGTCGACGAAGATCGTTGCCAAAACCAGACCGATGCCTAACGCCGCGATCATCACCAGGTTGAACTTGATCTTGAGTGTCATAAAAACGCCCTCAAGGATTGAGCAATCGCACGATCTCGATCTGACCGAGCACGCCGCTGGGCGGTTCTCCGAGCGACGCTTGGAAATGGCGGATCGCCGCGGTGGTCGCCGCGTCCATCTCACCGTTGGCCGGGCCGGCATAAAGGCCGCGCCGCGCCAGCGCGGCCTGAATGCGTGCGAGCCTCGGGTTGGGGGGGGCGGCCACTGACGGCCGGCTTTCGCCGTGCTGACGGGCGTGGACCGGCCACGTGGAACTTGCCTTCTTCCGCGCTTGCGTTGGGCTGGTCGGCCGTGCGGCTTGCGTCGTGGTCGGATTTTGCGCCGATGCGTGGCCGTCGGTCGAATTGTTGGCGCCCGACGCTGCTGGCTCGGCCGGCATCAACGGCGGCATGGGCGGCGGTGCGGCCGGAACAATCCGGTTTCGGATCGACGCGACCGGCTCCGTCACGTGTTCGGACGGGACCGCCGACGGTTCTGGCGCGGGGAGGAACACGGTCGAAGCCCGGTTGCTCAGGCCCGGTCGCGAGGACAAGGCGGCGACGGTTGACGACCAGTCGGCGATCGGGACGGACGGATCAGCCAATCCACGTCCAAGTGCGGCCGGTTTCCCGTCGGATGCGCTGATCGACAGCGCGAGATGCAGACCGGCGGGCAGGCGCTGATCGGATCGCTGAATGCGTGCGCCGGGGACAGGGGAGAAATCGGCGTAGAGCGCGCCGGTCGAGCCGCCGATCGCGTTCAGCATAGCCTGGAGCACGACCCCCTGTGTTTCTGGGTCGACCGGACGGTCGACATCGATGTCGGTCGGCAGGACGAAGATGCGGCCGCCGACCGCGATCGCGTCCGAACAGACATAGACCAGCGTTGCGCCGTTCCTGTCGGACAGATTGGCCGCAAACGTGTCGAGCCCGGCGCGGAGTTCGATTCCGGTCGGGTCGAGCAGCGTCGTCACCAACCAGCCCTGCCCGCGAAGCCGCTCGCCGACCCTGCCGGCAGCCTCGACACAGGAGCTGTCGTGCGGGCGGCCCTGATAAGCGCTGTCCCCGATGACCATTGCGCTGCCTGCCTGCGCCGCTGCCGCGGCGCGCAGCGCGGTCGGCACGGCAAGGAGCCCGAGCATGACGGACAGCGCCACCGTGCGACCGGATCTCACGACAGGCACCCGCTCGGGCAGATGTCGCGCGCGTCAAATAAGGCGTCTGCCGCATCCTCTTGCCTCGCGCTGGTCGGCAGCCACATGTTCCAGCCGAGGCTCGGCGCCGCGGCGCTCCGGAGGGCCGGCTTCGGCACCTCCTCGGCGGCAAGAATAGGGTTGACCGCGAAGCCGATCTGCTCGTCGAGAAAGGCGCGAACAAAAGCGACGATGCGGTCGAGCAAGTGCCGTCCGGGCAGCATCGCCTCGAACGCGGCGCGGGGCCGCGGGCCGACACTACGCACGACGCGGGAGTGGATGGCCCCGGGGCGCGCGCCGGCGGCGGTGTCGACGCCGAGCCGGTTGAACTGCCCGGGCTCGATGCCGCTGGGCAGCGCGCTCATCTGATCAGGATCGAGTTCGAGCCACGCACCGCAGAACTGCTCGACCTGCACCTCGCGTCCGAGCCAGTCCGAAAGGATCGCTTGGAGCCGGTCGGCCGAACGCGGCTCGGTCGCGAACGCGCCGGCATAGAACAGCAGCGGATCGGGACCGATCGCAACGCGTGCGGCGGACTCGCGCGAGCCGTAGCCGGCAAGTGCGAGTATCGCGTCCCGCATGCCAAAGCGGCGGCCGCCGGGCCCGGCGAGCGCGTCAGCATTAGCGGCTTGGTGCGGCCGGTACTTGATTGCTGCATCGGCGAACTGCGCGATGGGGCGCTGTGCCAGCAGGTCGAGAAAATCGCCCAGCCCGCCGGCCCGGCCGCGCCGCTCGCCGATTGCGTGCTCGCTATAAACGCGTGGCAGGGTGCCGGCCGGACCGACCAGGCCAAGCAGGCCAACGGTGGCGTGGAAGCCGTCGCTGTCGGGTGCGACGGACAGCACGTCCGAGGCGACGAAGGCCAGCCCGGTCGGGGCGACGAAGCGGATCGCGTCGCCCGGATCCCCCTTGCCGGCCAGGCGCATCATCACTGCGATTGCCGCATCGAAGGAGAAGCGCGACGGCTCGGCAAGGAGCGTCTCGCGCAAGGAGCAAGGCGGCGACCGTTGCGCAGCGAAGGTCTCGGGACGCGCGCTCACAACAGCACGCGTGCGCCGGCACGCGCCGGAAAGCGGGCGACGTGTCCAGAGCGTCCGCGCAGCGTCGCCGCCGTGCGGACGTACGCGTTGATTGTGACGTGCAGTGCCAGGAAGCGCTCCAGCACCGAGGCGAGCAAGAAAAGTCCGCCGCTCTCCCAAGTGACGGCATCGAACTCGATTGCTACGTCGATGCCGCGGCAGAAGGCGCCCGGCCGGGCCCCGGGCACGCGGGCGGTGGATTGATTGGAGCGGACATCGAGCAGTCCGTCGATCGCGGCCCGCGTCTCGACGCTGTCGCGAACGTCGTAGAGGCGCAGGACCTCGCGCAGGCCGCCGGCACCGGTCTCGCCCGCGACGATCGACGCACGGCCGAGCGAAAGGTGCGAGATCAATCGCCAACTGCGGCGCTCGCGCAGCGACGGCCGCCAGGATGGCGTCGGCGCGGTCAGGCAGCGGATCGTGTCGACCGAGCCGATGCCGTCGGCGAGGTGGAGTGCCGGTTGGCCGCCGCCGAACGGAAGCTGCGACGGCAGATCGCGGTTGGAGCAGATTGCGTCGATCGACAGGACAGCGTCGGCCGGTCGGTCGGCCGAGAAAAGCGGGTCAAAGGGTGCCAGGAAGACGTCCGTTCCAGCCGCCGAGCCCGCGCTGTCGCGACGCACGGCGGTGAACATGCCGGCGGCGTCGGCGCCGGCGTGGTCGGCCGGATGGCGGTAGAACGGCCGCCACGGCCGCATCGAGCCGTCGTCGCGCATCTCGCGCACGCGGTCGATGCTCCAGACTTCGTAGGAATGCGCCCGACGATTGTCGGGCACGACCTGGTACTCGGTCTTCCGGTGATCCAGGCGGATCGGCTCGCACTGGTGGGAGAAAAGGTTGACAATCGGCGTGCAGCCGATCGCGAGACAGTCAGGCTGCAGTCGCCGTTCGAGTTCGGGCGCGGCCACGTCGAAGTAGACGAAGATCTCAAGCCGGTTGCCCTCACAGATCATCGTGCGCGCGTCGAGACCGGTCAGGTCGACGAACAGGAACTTCTCTGGCAGGGCGAAATACTCGGTCAGCAACCTGAAGCCGGAGAATGAGCGCGCCGGCCACGGATATAGCGCCTCTTCCGGCGCGAAGCCGGCTGGCTGGACGCAGGCGGCGGGAAGCGGCGTTGGCCGGTCGTCGTTTGGGCCGTCGGCGACTGCGACGCCGATCGTGTGCGCACACAGGAGCTCGTGCAGGCGCAGGCTCTGCTCACCGGGACCGCGCAGGAACACGCGTAACTCGCCGAGCCCGAGCTCGGCAAAGGTCGCGTTCGGGTCGGCCAGCTGCAGGACGATGCGCAGGCTGCTTCGCGCGCCCGACGCGGCTGGGTGGACCGGTGCGACCAGCGGCAAGCCGGTCAGCCTGACGCTCTGGATTGACGCCGGCCATAGCTTGGTGGTGTAGGCGGTCTGGAAACGGCACGGCTCGCCGCGGACCGGATCGGTCCTGAGCGCGGTGCCGGCGGGCACCACGATCGGCACGCGCATGTCGGGCTTGCAGGTGAACTGCGCGATCGCCGCCGACGGCACCGGCGCCAGGTAGTGCGGGTAGAGCACGCCGAGCATGGCGTCAGTCAGTTCGGGGAACTCGTCGTCCAGCCGCTGCTGGGCGCGGGCGGACAGAAAGGCGACACCCTCGAGCAGCCGCTCAACATGCGGGTCGTCGACGGTCTCGGGGGTGAGCCGCAGCCGTCCCGCGATCTTCGGGTGAGTTTCGGCGAACTGGCCGGCGAGGCGGCGCAGCGCGTCGAGCTCGCTGTTGTAGTGCGTCAGCAGCCGATCGGACACGCTCAGGCCTCCTGCGTTCGGAGCACGATGTCGGCGGTGCCGGTATCGACGATCGTGTCGAAGCTGACGATCTCAGGAGCGGGCTCGGCGCGCAGCAGGGCGTCGATCCTGAGCACGAGTGTGCCTGCCAGCAAGGAAGGCTCGCCGGCGAGCGTCACCTCGACCGCCGTTAGTCGCGGCTCGAACCGCCGAATCGTGGTCTCGAGATCGGCGCGCATCGCTTCCTGTCGCTTCTTGTCGTTGAAGGCGCCGGCCGAGAGATCGCAGATCCCGTAGGCGATTGGCGAGGTCCTGAGTTGGGGGAGATGATCGGGGACCGAGCGCCAGGGGCGCCGCGCGTTGAGCACCGCTTCCAGGTCGCGCCGGACCGCGTCGCGCAACGCGATCACGGTGTCGCTCGCGGGAACCGGACGGTCCTGATCGTATCCCGGGCCGTCGAGGAGTCGATCGAGCAAAGACGCAGAAACGCGGTTCACGCGGGGCAGCATCAATGGATCTCGATCGTGCCGAGCTCGTGGATCGGCACGCCGTCCGAGCCGGTAAAGAACACGCGCTGGCCGGCACCGCGTATCGGAGCGGTCGTTGTCCACTCGGTTTCACGACCGAGGCGCAACCGATCGCCGGTGTCGGGATCGTGATCGTAGATCGCCGGCACGTAGACGTCGCCCTCCGGCCCGCCGCGCACGGTCATGCTGCATCGCCGCCAGAATAGGTCTCGCACCCTCACCGGCGGATGAAAGGTCGCGGTTTCGACCCGTTCGATCGGCACCCAGAAATGCTTGCCGGTGGTGGTCAGCACGTCGATAACGCCGGCGCACAGATCGTCAGCATCGCGGAAGTCCTCAAACGCGACGCCGTTGTGCGTGCCGGGTGCGGGTTGTCGCGCGAGTTCCGCCGCATCGGCGGCGGAGGCTGCGGCCGCTTCGTCGCCTTCCCTGAGTGCGATGAGGGCGCGTACCAGGCTGGTCTGCGACGGGGTCGGGCCGCCGAGGAGGTCCGGCATCCGGCCCTCCCGCGCGACGTGGCGGCACGCGGTCGCGGCACGGAGCAGCTGACGGAACTCGGCCACGGCCAGTGCCGCCGCCGGCTCGACCGTGCCGGCGGCTTCGAGCACGTTGTCGGCGCGGGCGAAGTCGCCCGCGAACAAGAGCAGCTCGGAAAGCAGAATGCGACTGGCGGCCTCGAGCGGCCGGCGCTTGACGGACGCGGCGGCGGCATCGATGGCCTCGTTCAGTCGCCCCTGCCGGAACAGGTCGCCGGTGGTCATGACTGTCTGCACCTCACGCTCCTCCATTTGCGCCGTTCCCGGCGGGTCCGAAGCTGGTAATCAATCGGAACGTTGCCGATACATCATCGAGCTGGAAATGCGGCTGCAGATGCACGACGCAGCCGTAGCTGCCAGGCTTGCCCGGTGTCTCGTTGACCGAAATTCGTCCGGACAGCAGCGGGAAGCGGGCGCGGCTCGCTTCGTCGCCGGTCTGGTTGGCATTGATGTAGCCGGTCAGCCAGCGCTGCAGACGCCGCTCCACGTCCTCAGCCGTGGCGAGCGCGCCGGTCAACTCGCGGCCCATAACCTTGATGAAATGGGCAAAGCGGGACACGCAGAGCATGGCGCTGATCTGCGCGGACAGGCGTCGGTTGGCCTGGGCCGGCGTCGGCTCCCCGCCGGGCGCCGGCGGGTCGATCGTCTGCAGGCTATGGACGGTCGCGAACACCGCTTGCCCGAACGGGAGCGTGTTCAACGGCATCAACCCGGCAAGCACCAGGTCGCGCTCCTGGCTGTCGCTCAGTTCGAGCGACAGCGACGGGCGGGCGAGGACGGTCTCGACGCCGGGAGCGAACGGCTCCTCGGGAAGTCCGAGCACCAGGCCGCCGCTCGCGAGGTCCGGCGTGACGCCGCGTATGTCGGCCGGCCAGTCGTGTGCCGCGTGTGCGCGCGCGACATTGGCGGCAAAGGCGTAGCCGGCGGTGAACCAAGTCCGCTCCCGGCCGGACGGGGCGTGCTCCTCGTAGCGGCAGCCGCCATCATGGTCGGGGACCATCGTCCAGCGCGGTCGTGCAAGGATTCGCGGCAAGGTCACGCAGACGAAGCGCATGTCCTCGCGCCTGGCCAGGACGCGCCATCTGGCGTGATCCTCGTCGCCGAGGATCGAAGCGGCGTCCTTTGATAAAGCGAGATCCTCGAACCGATCGAGGCCAAGCAGGGAGGGAGAGGCGGGCAGAACGGTCGGCACGAAGGCGGCGGCGGCGATGGAGGCTAGTGCATCCACCAGCCCGATATGATCGACAGGCGCCGGATCGGCGGCCGACCGCCGCTCCACCCGGTGGCTGATCTCGTGGTCGAGTACGAGCAGGCCGATCGGCTCGCCGCCGGCCTGGCCGAACTCGCTCTCATAGATCAGCCGAAACACGTTGGACTGGTCGAATTCGCTGGCGCGCGTGAGATCACGGTCAAGTTCGTGCAACGACCCCGTCAGAATCTTGAACTTCAGCCGCTTGCGCGGTTCGAATTGGCGGACCAGCCAATCGAGGCCGCGCCAGGCACCTTCGAGCCGTTGCAGATCCGGATGGTGGAGGATGGCGTCGAGCTGCTTGGCGATCAGCGTGTCGATCCCGGCAATGTCGCGGTCGACGATGCCCCGCAGGCGGTCGGGATCGATCGACGCGCGGGCAAGCACGGTCCCGAACCAAGCGACGAACGCGTTGCGGTCATGGCGGAGAAAGTCCGCCAACACCTCGTGTCCGTTGTCCGGGCGGGTGAGCCGCCCGGACAACGTCGCGTCGCGCAGCGCTGACTGATTCAGATCGGAACGCTCCATTGCGGCGATCCCTCAAGCACGCTCCGGAATGCGCGCGACGAGGCGGAGGCTGGTTGTGAGCTCCTCGAGCTGCAGCCAGGGTCTGAGAAAGGCGATTGCATTGTAGGCGCCGGGCCGGCCGGGAATTTCACGAACCTCAACCCGCGCTTCCCGGAGCGGGTACTTTGCCTTGCTTTCCGCCCCGACGCCCTCGTTGGTGTTGACGTAGTTGCTGATCCAGCGATTGAGCCAGCGTTCGCAGTCGTCGACCTCCATGAAGCTGCCGATCTTGTCGCGTGCCATGACCTTGAGGTAGTGGGCGAAGCGCGAGGTCGCCATCAGGTAGGGCAGGCGAGCAGAGATGCGCGCGTTGGCGGACGCTTCGGGCCGGTCGTAGTCCTTAGGCTTTTGCGTCGTCTGGGCGCCGAAGAACACTGCGTAGTCCTGGTTCTTGTAATGGCAGAGAGGCAGGAAGCCCAGAGAGGAGAGTTCGTACTCCCGGCGATCGGTGATGCCGACCTCGGTCGGGCACTTGGCATCCATGTCGCCATCATCGGACTGGAAGACGTGCTGGGGCAGATTGTCGACTTTGCCGCCGCCTTCCGCGCCGCGGATGGCGGTGCAGAAGCCGTGACGGGCAAACGCCTCTGTCAGGCGGGTTCCCATGACGAACGACGCGTTCATCCAGCAGTAATGGTCGTGCGGGAGCGCGAGCGGTTCGCCGCCACCACCGACCGGTGCTTCCTCGTAGACGAACTCGTCGATCGGACGCGTCCGTTCGCCGTAGGGGAGCCGGGCCAGGACCCGAGGCATGACAAGGGATATGAAACGGCTGTCTTCGCTGTCACGAAAGCCGCGCCATTTGAGATACTCGACGGTGTCGAAGATCTTCGCCAGGTCGCGGGGTCGCGACAGTTCGCTCCAGTTCTCGAAGCCGAGGAGCGAGGCACTGGCGGCCGATATAAAGGGGGCGAAGGCGGCGGCGCTGACATTGGAGATCAGGCGCAGCGCCTCGATGTCTTCCGGATGGTTGGTCCATTCGTAGTCGCCGATCAGGGCGCCGTAGGGCTCGCCGCCCGGCGTGCCGAACTCGTTCTCGTAGATCTTGCGGAACAGCAGGCTTTGATCGAACTCGACGGCACGAGTCAGGTCGCGGTGAAGCTCGCGCTTGGACGCGTTGACCATCCTGATCTTGAGATTGTTGCTTGTCTCGCTGTTCATGACCAGATAGTGCAGACCACGCCAACTGCCCTCGAGCTTGAGAAAGCGCCGGTCGTGCACGATCTCGTTGAGCTGGCTTGAGAGTGTCGCGTCAAGTGCCTTGATCGCTCGATCGATCGTGATCGTCAGGTTTCGGTCGAATGAGACAATGCCCTTGTTGGCCTGCTCGACGAGCGTGCGGACCAAATCATGCACACGGTCGGGCTCGGTCTGCTTGGTCGCCGCCACCACTTGGTCGAGGAGACTGGCGGTCTCGACCGTCTGGGTGAGTGCTGCATCCGAATGTGATCTGCTTTCCGACATGTCACTCTTCCTCTTTCAGGCCGAGTTCACCCGATATAGTCTGAAGGTTTCCCCGATCTTTGAGGATGTCCTCGAGCAGCAGCTCGAGATTTTCCGAGCGATCGGCCTTGCTCATCAGGTCGCGCAGGCGATTGCGCGTCTCGAGCAACGTTTTCAGCGCCGGAACCTGGTCGAGAACCCGGCCCGGCTCAAAATCCTCCAATCGATCGAAACGAAGGTCGACGGCCATCATGCTGCCGTCGTCCGCCAGCTTGTTGTCGACCTTGAGTCTCAGGCCGGGGGCCAGCCGCTGCATGACATCGTCGAAATTGTCACGGTCGATCTGGATGAATTTACGCTCGCCGAACGGGCGCAGCGGCTGGGTGGGATCGCCGGAGAAGTCGCCGACGACGCCGACGACGAACGGAAGTTCGCGGACCACCTGCGCACCTTCGGTTTCGACGTCGTAGGTGATGTGCACCCGGGGACGCCGGATGCGGCCGAGTTTCTCGTGGATGCTGGCGCTCATTGTGAGTTCCTGTGCTGTCTTGGTGGGAGGAAGCTGCCGGTAGGGTCGGTCACTCCGGCGGCGGCCTGATGCCTAGCCCGGACAGGATGGCAGAGCGTGGTGCGTGGTCCGGCATCAGTTCGCCGAGCAGTTCCGGCCAGGACAGGCGCGCACGCCGCACCGCGTCCTCGAGCGTGTAGCTGAAGGGGGAGTTCGGCTCCTGGCGGCGGAAGGCGGCCGCAATGCGCAGAACCTGATCGAGCATGCCATCCCGGCTTGCGTCGTCTTGCGCCGGCGCGGTCCGGCGGGTCGTGGCCGGGTCGGCGGCGATCGGGCTGGCACCGGCGTCATCCTCGGCCGGAACCGAAGCGAGCACTGCCTCTGGCACGTAGCGCTCGATTGTCCGGAGTAGTTGGTCGAGAAGTGAGCGCATCCGGCCGGTTGATGGAATTTCGGCCGCAGCCACCATGCCGGCCATCACGGCCTCGAGTTCGCTCCAAGCGGCGAGCGCGTCGACAACCTCGCGCTTCAATGAGATAAGGGCTGGGCGGCCGCTTGCGCGGGCGCTGGCCTCGACGGCATCCAGCAGAGGAACGTCCGAATTGATGCGTTGCAACTTCTGGCCCGATGCTGCCAAAGCGGCGAGGTCGCGCGAGCGCTCATAAAGCCAGAAAGTGACCGGTATTCCGTCCTCGAGCGCGAACAGGACCGTCTTGCGAATCGGCTGCAGCAACGACCCGTCACGGTCCTCGCCGCTCAGAGAACCGACCGCGGCCAGGCGAGCCGAGGGATCTTCAGCTTGCCCGTCGGGGTAGAGGCCGGCCTGCCAAAAGTTCGAGATCAATCCGGCGATGATCCTTGTGCCGTCGGCTAGTCCAGCAAGCCCGTTTCGGCGGGTCAGACTCTCGGTCAGCCACGACGCGATCTCAATATCCTTGCTGCGTGTCGCCAGTGCTTCTGTCGCGAGATCGAGGACCAGTTTCCAATGCGCCGCGTCCACACCGGAACGGGTTGGATCGCTGTCTGTCAACCGCTCTTCTGCGCGCGCTTCGGCGCGCGCATCGCGCAGACGAAAGTAGAGCGAGCTCGGCGCAATATCGAGGCGAAGATCCTCACCCGCCGGCGCGACGCCGTCGAAAGGCTTCGTAAGCTCCGGCTTGCTGCCGCTGCCCAGCCCGACCGACATGCTCAAATACCACTCCTTACCGGACGAGTGGCATTGCCTCGTCCCGACCGGGCTTTTAGACGCCGCCGGCTTCCGCTTGATGTCAGAGTAACCCTGCCGTGTTACGGCCGAAACCCGTCCGACATCGACAGGCTTCGCCGTCGTCCTTAGAGTCCGGTCAGAATTTGTCGACGCGCCTGCATTAGGAATTCGCCGTGCCCGGGCTGGATCTGAAGAACCTTGTCACGCGGCTCAGCGACGTTTCCCGTCGTGCGTTGGAAGCGTCGGCAGGATCGGCCTTGGCGCGATCGCACTATAATGTTGAAGTCGAGCACTGGTTGGTCAAGCTTCTCGACATCACGGATACGGACCTGTCGCTTGTTGTCGCCGGCTTCGACATCGACCGAGACCGGATGGTTACGGGCCTGAACGCGGTGCTCGACCGTATGACGACGGGCAATGGCCGTGCGCCGAGCCTATCGCCCGAACTCGTGGGCGTCATGAAGGATGGCTGGCTGCTCGCATCGATTGACCAGCAGGGTCGGACAACGCGCTCCGGACATCTGCTGTGGGCGATGCTGTCGGACGAAACAGTTTCGTCTCGCCTGTTCGGCGCGATCCCCCAGCTGCGACGTTTGAGCGCGGACGCGCTCCAACGAGATTTCGCGACGCTCGTCGCCGGGAGCTGCGAAGACTGCGCAGCTCCGCCCGGGAACGCGGCGGCGGAGACACGTGCGGCGCCGTCCGCAGGACTCGACCGCTACACGGTCGATCTTACCGCACGCGCGCGGGCCGGCGGCATCGACCCGATCCTGGGACGTGATGCGGAGATCAGACAGATCATCGATATCCTTACGCGCCGGCGGCAAAACAACCCGATCCTTACCGGCGAAGCGGGCGTCGGCAAGACGGCCGTCGTCGAGGGGCTGGCGCTTCGGGTTGCCGCAAACGACGTGCCGCCTGCCTTGCAGGGCGTCTCGATCCTGACTCTTGACCTCGGTCTGCTGCAGGCGGGGGCCGGCGTAAAGGGGGAGTTCGAGAACCGACTCCGCTCGGTTATCGACGAGGCGCAGGCGAGCGTGCCGCCGGTGCTGCTGTTCATCGACGAAGCGCATACGCTGGTTGGTGCCGGCGGGGCACCTGGACAGAACGACGCCGCGAACCTACTCAAGCCGCCGCTGGCGCGAGGTGAGCTTCGCGTGATCGGAGCCACGACCTGGGGCGAATATAAGAAATACATCGAAAAGGACGCGGCGCTGGCCCGGCGCTTTCAGCCGGTCAAGATCGACGAGCCGTCCGAGACAGTCGCCATCACCATGGTGCGCGGCCTGTTGCCGGTGCTCGAGCACCATCACAGCGTGCGCATCCTCGACGAGGCGGTCGAGGCGGCGGTTCGGCTGTCGACCCGCTACATCCAGGGCCGCCAACTGCCCGACAAGGCAATCAGCCTGATCGACACCGCCTGCGCTCGCGTGGCGATGAGCCAGGCGGCAACGGCGCCCGCGGTCGAGGATCGGCGCCGCCGTCTCGCGGCTGTTCAGACGCAGGTCCGCATCCTGACACGCGAGGAACTCGGCGGCGCAGATCACGCCGAGAGATTGCGACTGCTGGCAGGCGAAGCGGAAATGCTCGGTTCCGAGTTGACTAGTCTGGAGACACACTGGTCGGAAGAGCGCCTGGAGGCGGCCGAGTTCGGTCGCTTGCGGACCGAAGCCGAGGCCGGCAATGAGCCAGCGCGCGCGGCGCTGGCCGCGAGTCGGGAGCGGCTGCGCCGTTTGCAGGGCGAACAGCCAATGGTGTTTCCGGTCGTCGACGCGCAGGCGATCGCGGCGATCCTGGAGAGCTGGACCGGCATTCCGGCTGGGCGGATGCAATCGAGCGAGATCGAGGCTGTGCTGGGTTTGCGCGAGCAACTCGGGCTGCGCGTCGTGGGGCAGGACCATGCGCTCGAGGCGGTGTCGCAGGCGATTCGAACCTCGCGCGCCGGGCTGACCGACCCGCGCAAGCCGGTGGGCGTGTTCCTGATGGTCGGCACCTCGGGTGTGGGCAAGACGGAGACGGCACTGGCACTGGCTGACCTGCTTTACGGCGGCGAGCAGAACATCACCGTCATCAATATGAGCGAGTTCAAGGAGGAGCATAAGGTCAGCCTGCTGATGGGCGCGCCGCCCGGCTATGTCGGCTACGGCGAGGGTGGCGTGCTGACCGAGGCCGTG
The DNA here is from genome assembly GCA_964249235.1 of uncultured Acetobacteraceae bacterium. Classification (GTDB taxonomy): domain Bacteria; phylum Pseudomonadota; class Alphaproteobacteria; order Acetobacterales; family Acetobacteraceae; genus CAXTPV01. The sequence goes on from CAXUBM010000001.1 coordinate 16,768, forward strand.
CGCCGCCGGCCGCATTCGGTACTGCTGCTCGACGAGATCGAGAAAGCGCATCCGGGCGTGCAGGACGTGTTCTTCCAGGTGTTCGACAAGGGCACAATGAAGGACGGCGAAGGCCGCGACGTGGATTTCCGCAACACGGTGATCATCATGACGTCGAACGCTGGCACCGGCTTCATAGACACCTTGTTCGCCGACCCGCAGACGGCGCCCGATGCCACCGGATTGACCAAAGCGCTGCGAGCGGAAATGTCGAAGCATTTCAAGCCGGCCTTTCTCGGTCGGGTCAGTCTGGTTCCGTATTTGCCGCTCGGACCCGGGACGCTGCGCCGGATCGCCGAACTGCAGTTCGCACGCGTGGCCGATCGGGTCAGGCGCAGCTATGGGGCAGAGATGACCTTTACGAACGAGGCGATCGACACCGTGGTGGAGCAGTCCAAAGATGCCGCTTCGGGTGCGCGCAGCATCGAGTCTTTCCTCGCGCAGCAGCTCCTTCCTGATCTCTCGACGCGGTTCCTGGCTCGCATGGCGCAGATGTTGCCCGTCCGCTCCGTCGCGGTTGATGCGCGCGATGAGGTCATCACGTGCCGTCTCGAGTAGACCGGCGCTTCGGTCGGTTAAGCAGGAGCTACGTTCCGGGAAATCTCTTTGGAACTTATTAAAACAGGGATGTCGAGATGGCTGCACAGACGCGACTCACACCTTACGCGGGCGTCATCCTCTCCTACGATGACCGCCAGCATCCGACGTTTCCGATCGAAGCCAATGGCGCGCTCGACGCGATCTACAACGGTGGGCCGGTTGGGCGCCGTCTGTTAGACGACATGGCATCCATCGGACCGACCTTTTCTCCTCCGAATGGAGCTGCTTACTGCGTCAAGATCTCACCGGCCGACAACAACCGGACGATTCGGGTGAGCGAGGACAACGCACGCTGGTTGTATCGGCCAGGCGCGAGTGTGCGACGTGGGTCGGCTTCCGTCATCGGTTACGATTACCGCGGGGCAGAAACGCCCGACGGGGAGAGACCGCCTTTCATTGGGCTTGCACACGAGCTCATCCATGCGCGACGCAACCTGCTCGGCACGGCCAATCCCCACGGCGACTGGGAAGAAAAGGAGACCGTCGGCTTCGCCTTGTATAGTGGCGACGCCGGCATCACCGAGAACGCGATCCGCCAGGAACATGGATTGCCCCGCCGCGTCACATACGACAAGGGCGACACCGAACCTGCACTGATCGACGAGATGGGGGTTCTCCTCCAGTCGTGAAGACTACACCCGTAGCGTCTCCCGGCGATGCTGAAACAGCGTCGTAATCGGCTCGATGGATGCTGATTGCCGGGCGCAATCCGAGTCTCTCTGAGGAACAAACAGATGGGCATCTACATGAAGCTGGGCAGTGCGACCGGCGACGTTACCGAGCAGGGCCATACGGGATGGATCGAGCTGATCGACGCGCGTTGGAGCATGTCACGGACGATCAGGAGCTCGGTCGGTGTCGGCGCCAATCGGGAATCGACGTCCGCCTACGTGAGTGAAATGACCATTTCCAAGCTAATCGACAAGGCGAGCGGAAATCTCGCGCAGAATGCTTTCATCGGTGAAGCGCAGTCATGTCAGATCGACTTCACGCGGGTCAACAAGGGTTCGGAATCCGTGTTCCGCTCGCTCAAGCTCACCGACACGATCATCAGCGGGCATGTCCATCAAGGCCACCAGTCGGATCGGCCGACCGAGACGTTGACGCTCAATTTTACGCAGATCGCCATCACCGATACCGGCGAAAGCGAGAGCGGCACCGGTGCGAGTCCGTCGACCGTGACCTACGACCTGACGAAGGCGCAGACTACCTAGGCCGCTGCCTGCGCGGCAGTTTGAAGCCGCCGCGCAGGCAACGAGCGACATCCTGAAGGACACACCGAGATGGACAGTGATCCCGGTCGCCGGACGGCAGACTTTGCAGCCAAGGCCGCATCTCCGACCGCGATGACCAGCTACCAGGGTCTCTCTACAAAGGTGATCGACTCGCTTTCCTGGTCGAAACACAACGACAAGCTGTCGAGCTACATGTGCTGGGACGCGATGCTGGCGTGCGCCTGGTATGCGAACGGCATTGCCAGCCAAGCCGTGGAGACCGCGCTCCAGGCCGACAAGAGCGATTTCGGGATCGTCAATAGCCAAAGTGCGGGCAGGGTCTTTGACAACCAATCGGTCGATATAACGAGCTTGCAGCAGTTGGTCGGCGAGATTGCGCCGGGTTCCTTCATTGGGTTCTTCAGAGGTGACACTCTGATTCATGCGATGATCTATATCGAGAGAGCCCGCGGGGCGGGGACGAAGAACGGCTGTATCTTTTCAGACTGCAAGCCGAACTGGTGCGAACTCGATCTGACGCGGATCTTCAGGACCGACGGGAAGAACCATCCGGACGTGACGATGAAAGCCAGATCGGTGGTCGGACAAAAGATCTGAGAAGCCAGAGGCTCTGTCCCTGGACGCCGCCCAGGGGCGAGCCCTTGGCATCTCTCACTTCAAGAATGGATCCTGAGAGCGACTGCCCTGAGCGGTGTCCAGAGGCAGAGCCCCTGGCCTCGCATTCAGCGTCGCCACGAGAGCGGTGACGTTGTCGCGCGCCTTGTGCCGGATCGCCGCCTCGACCAGCTGGCGTGCAGGGTCGTCGCCGCCCATCAGCGCGACCACGTCGCCGTGCGGCAGCGAGCGCGTCAAGCCGTCGCTGCATAACAGGAACCGGTCGCCCGGCTCGACGGTGCCGATCACCTTGTCGACCAGGGCGCCCGCCCCGCCCACACCGATCGCGCGGGTGATCACGTTGGCATGGGCGTGACGCTCCGCCTGCGCCTCGGTCAGCGTTCCCGAGCGGACCATCTCGCCGACCAGGCTGTGATCGGACGTCAGTTGATGCAAGCCGCCATGACGCAGTACGTAGGCCCGTGAGTCGCCGGCCCACAGGCAGGCCACGAAGCCATGGTGAAGCAACAGGACGACGACGGTTGTCGCCGCCGAATCCGTTCCACGCGCCGCGGCGTCGGCGAGCAGGCTCGCCTGCGCCTCCTCGAGACGGGTCCTGACCGCAGCCAGGCGCTCCGGCAGAGCCAGTTCGTGCGGAATAGTGTCGAGCAAGCGCACGACCTCGGCAGAGGCGACACCGCCGCCCGCTTTGCCACCGACGCCATCAGCGACCGCGAACAGACCGATGTCGGGCCGGCACAGAAAGGCGTCCTGATTGATGGGCCGCACGCATCCCGCATGGGAGGCGGCCCAGTGGCGGACGGGCTCGCTCACTGCCGCTTCAGTGCCGCCGCGTCCGGCAGCGCCTCGCCGGTGAACGCGACGCCGCCGTTCCGCCACCACCGAACCCGTGCACCCACGCGGGCAGAACCGGCGGCCGCTGGCGGTGGCAAGGCCTGCAGGCGTTCCGCCAACTCGGCGGGGGCCAGACCGGTCCGGATCGCGTCCAGTCCGACCCGTTCGGCCGCGTCGAGGAACGTCTCCACCGCTTCTGCCGCCTCCGCCGCGACCAGCAACGGAAACGGCCGGCCGACCCGGTCCGCGCTGGGCAGCCAGACGCCGGCCAGCACCCCGCGTCCGCACACGCCGGCGGCGAGCGCGAAGTGCCAGACGCCGACATCCGGCAGGCAGACCAGCGATAGGACGGGCTGCACCCACTCGTCCCAGCTGGTCACAAGCCGGCGCGACAGGCCGGCACGGACGAAGTCGCCGCGCGACGGGAGCTTGCCGTAAAAGCCGACGCGAACCGGTGCCTGCCCAGTCATCGGATGACCGGGCAGCGGAAGCCGGACAGGAGGTCGTGGCCGAACGGGTTGTGCGACGAGCCCGGCTCGAGGATGAAGTCGGCCTGACGGCCGTCCGATTCAAAGGTCAGGTCAAAGCGGCGTTCGCCGGCCGGACGCAGCCGGCCGTCCGCCAGCAGATGGAACAGGGCCCATGGGCCGCTCGCCCGCAAGACGGCGCCGGCGTCGCCGTCGAAGACGACCGAGGCGGTGCTGGGCCCGTCGCCGCCAGGCCAGCTGAAGGACACCGGTTCGGTGGAATCGGTGGCGATCGAAGCGGCGCCAAGTGTGAGCTTGGCTTTCGGTCCGGGCGCAGGCCGCGGCGTCAGGGAGAACCGAACCTGGGGCTCACCTGCCGGAAAGAAGGCGTCGCGCACGGCTGCCGCCTGCTGGAAGCTCGCGACCGCCGACGCGCCGACCGGGGCGTCCACACCACCGAGCCGGTGCAGCCGCCAGACGGCGTCCGACATGTCGACAAATGGCTTGACCTGAGACTGGAAAAAGCTGTCCAGAACGCCGCCGGGCGCGAAGAGCCGGGTGAAGTCGTCGATCGGCGCGTCCTGGCCGGAGGAGCGGGCGAACGGGAACTTGCCGTCCACGACGCTTCCGCACAGCGCCTGCGGCGCTTCGGCGCCGCCACCGGCCGCAGCCCCGGCAAAGGCGGCGGAGGCGGTCTGCCGGGCAGCGGTGCCGAGGGCGGCATTGCCGACGGCGGCGATCTGACGCAGCCAGCTCGAGACCGGCGGCGGCTGCCGCCTCGCCTCGGCGTCGAGCAGCGCCACGGGGTCGCCACTGCCCTGCAGGGTCGCGGGCAAGGTGATCGATCCGGGCGAGGCGGCGGCGAGCTCGGCCTCGAGGCCGTCGATCAGGCGCAACACGTTGTCGAGCGGCGCCGCGCCGCCAGTGCCGACCAGATCGAGCAACGGCCGGTAGTGCGCCTCGTAACCGGCGGCGGGGTCGGTGGCGGCGGTCTGCGCGTTCGCGGGGGCGACGAAGAGGGCGGCCAGCGTGTCGGTCGCATGCGCTGAGCCGGTGGCCGGTTTCGCGGCGGATCCGGGATTGAGCCGCAGCGCACGCACAATCCCGGTCAGCAGATCGCGCGCTGGTGATTGCGGCGAGGACAGGACGTAAAGTTCTTGCATCGCCGTCTCCCGGCCACCGCCGAACGGCGCGAGGGCGAGATCGGTGAAGAGGGCGTCCCAATGCGCCTCGGCGTCGGCGCTCCAGAGCCCGACGACTGATCGTTCGAGGGCGGTCACGGCGGGACCTTCGGTGGGGATCCGCTCGTCGCGACCGAGAACCCAGCTTTCGCCGGCAATGGCCTGCGTGGTGGCGGGAAGATCGTGCAGCAGCACATCGTAGCCGGTGGCGGTGTAGAAACCGGGCACCCCGTCGTTCAACGTTTTGCCCGAGAGCCGCGTGAAGAGGCGGACGCCCGCGTCCCCCAGGGCCGACGCGGGCGTCCAATCGCCGAGCGACTGCGCATCCGAGCCGGTCTGCACCCGGTCGTAGACGCGCTGGGCGAGCGAGACACGGCTGAAGGTGGCACGCGCCGCCTGGACCAGGGCGCCGTCGAGTGAAACCGGTGGCAGCGGCTCGGCGAGCAGCCGGTCGAGATGGGCGCGCAGACGGGTGCGCAGCGGCGCGTTGAGCGCGCCCGGATAGCGCGCGTTCCAGTCGTCAGTCATCCAGGCACGGATCAGGTCGGGGTCCATCGGCCCGGCCCCGCCGAGGGTCAGGTAGACCCGGGTCGCCTGGTAGAGGAAATCGGCGTCGCCGAAGCGTCCGCGCATCTGCTGCTCGAGGCGGTGGATCAGACGTGGCAGCAGGATGCGCTGCAAGGCGTGGCTGTAGACGAGCCGGTCGCTCTGGGCGATTTTGTCGTGTTGGGAGAGACCCAACGGGGCCGCACGCCGAGGCGAGGCCTGCGGCAGGTCGGCGGCCGCGTTCAGCACCGGCGCAACGCGGGAGAGATCATCGTCGTCCACCGGATCGAGCCTCGTGCCGGCGACAACCTGTCCGTAGGCGGCGAGCGCCTCGTCGGCGTGCTCAATCGCGACCCGGTTGGCCGCATCGTCGCGCCACAGCAGGAGGCTGACGGCGAGCGTCGCGACGCCGACCGCCGAAAAGCCGGCGGCGCGGCGCAGGCGTCTACGTCGCGCCAGGCCGGGCCGGTGCGAGACCAGCAGGGCTTCGCCGAGGACGACGTCGCGCAGGAGGCGCTTGATGAAGAAGCTGCGGCCGGTCACCGGGCGCAGCGCGGGGACGTGCTTCTGATCGAGGCCGAACGAGCGGGCGAGCGCGCCGGTGAGGCGGTCGATCGGCGTTCCCGCCTGAGTCGCCGAGGTGAGATAGATGCCGCGCAGGAACGGCGCCGGATCGAGACGGCCGCCGGCGAAGCAGGCGTGCAGGAACTCGTCGATCGGCCGCTGCAGGCTCGCCACTTGCAGCGGGAAGCTGCCGATCAGGGCGCGTCGATCGGCGGCGCGTTCCGCCTGCAGCCGCTCGACGAGACGCCCGTCGAGCCGCACGAGGAGCAGGCCGAATTCGCGGCCAAACGACTCGACGCCCTCTTGGAGCGGCAGGGTCATGCCCCAGACCTGGGCACGTCCTTCTTCGTCGAGATCGTCGAAAAAGGCATCGAAGCCGCGCAGCTGGTCGGCTTTGCTGAGCACCACGTAGACAGGCACCCGCGACCGGAGCCGTTCGGTGATCTCGTCGATCCGCAACCGCACCGACCGGGCGTGCAACGCGCGTTCCGCTGGCTCCGCAGCCGCCAACTCGACCAGCGACAGCACGACGATCACGCCGTTGAGCGGCTGTCGCGGACGTGTCCGTCGCAACAGGTCAAGGAAGCCCTGCCAGCCGGCACGATCGACTGCAGCGTCCGAATCCTGGGTCGTGTAGCGGCCGGCGGTGTCGATCAGCACCGCTTCGTCGGCGAACCACCAGTCGCACAGGCGCGTGCCGCCCAACCCGCTCACGGAGGGAGCCTCGTCATCACGCGCGAGCGGGAAATGCAGGCCGGAGTTGAGCAAAGCGGTGGTCTTGCCGGCACCCGGCGGCCCGATCAGTACGAACCAGGGTTGCTCGTAGAGATGGCGTCGTCCGCCGCGGCGAAGACGCGCTAGCGACTGCTTCATCCGTTCGCGCAGGCGGGCGACCTCCTCGGTCGCGTCGGCCTGGGTCTCCTTACCGTCGCGGGCGCCGCCGGTCATCGCCTCGGCCAGCATGCCCTCGCGTCGCCGTCGGCGGCGGGCAAGGATCGCGTTGGCGGCGATACAGACCAGCAGGAGCAGCGCAATGGCAGCGATCCTGGGCAGCGGCGGTCTGAGTGCCGGGACCAGCGGGAACAGATACCAGATCAGCATGCTTGCGATCGCCCATCCGCCGAGACTCTGCGTCCAGCGGCTGGTGAGCGTCATCATGACGAAGGGTAGCCGGTCCATCAGCGCGTCCCCTGCTGGCCGACGACGATCTCGATCCGTCGGTTCTGCTGCCGCCCGTCGGGCGTCGCGTTTGAGGCAATCGGCTCGGCGTCGGCGAGCCCCTCGGCGGTGATCCGGGACGGATCGACGGTTTGCGAGAGCACGGCGGCGGCGGCCTTCGCCCGGCCCAACGAGAGCTCGTAGTTGGACGGAAACGCCACCGTGTGGATCGGCTGATTATCGGTGTAGCCGACCACCCGGACCGGGCCCGGGTTGGAGCGGAGTGCTGCGGCCACGCGCGACAGCGTCGGCAGCAGGAGCGTCTCGATCGTCGCACTTCCCGACTGGAACATGCCCGCGCTCTCGATCCGCACGATAGGAACCGACCGGGTCCCGACGATGCTCACGAGGCCGGCCCTGACTTCGGGCTGTAGAAAGCCGGCCAGCGTGTCGCCCCTACCTTGCGGCTGCGGCGTCATTGGTAGGGGTTTCGGCGGATCGATGCGGACGATGACCGGCATTGCGCGCGGCGGCGCCGACAGGCCGGCTTCGAACGTGCGGTCGGACTGCGCATTCAGTCCGAGCGAAATCAGCGCATAGGCGAACCCGAGCAGACCGGTGGCGAGCAACGCGGCGAGCCAGACCGGCAGCTCGGCCCGCGGTGCGCGATACGGCGCCGAGACGCCCTGCCAGTGCGGGGATAGCGCAGGCTCAGCGGCGCCGCGCTGTCGCAAGATGACCAGGTAGGTTTCCTCGCGCAGCCGGTCGAGATCGGCCGGTCCACGCGGCGAAAGCCGGTAGCGGCCCTGCATGCCCAGTGACATGCAGAAGTACATCAGCTCGATCACCGGCAGGAACGCACCGGCGTTGCCGCACAGACGCGTCAGCAGGTCGAAGAAGCGAGCGCCGCTTCGCACCTCGCCGTGGAAAGTCGACACCAGCGACGCGTCCGCCCAAGGACCGCGGCTGCCCCAGGGCGTGTTCTGGACCACGTCGTCGAGACTCGCGCACAGGACGTAGTGGCTGGTTCTTATCTGTTCGAGCGGCAGCCTGGCATCGCGCAGCGCCTGCTCGTAGCGCCGAACCTCCACCACGACGTTCTCGCGCAACTTCGCGGGATCGGGGATGCTCATCACGTTGCGCAGGCTGCACATGAGCGACAGCAGCGGGGCGGCCCCGGCCACGATCGGCGATCCGCTCGCGGTCGGCAGGTCGACGAATCCGGAGCGGTCCTCGGTCGACGGCTCCTGGCTTTGAAGCGCCGCGATGGTTGCAGCCGCCGGCCGTGGCATGATCACCGTGCGATCGTCATCGTCGGGTTCGGCGAAAGGATTGTCGCTCATGCGCGGCGCCTCATGCCCGGATCGCCCAAAGCTCGAGCTCCAGGTTTGGGAGGTCGCCGGAGACGTGGATGGCGAAGCCCCCGGAGTTCTGCATCTGCGGCCAGTGCGCGGAATTGCGGTCCAGCTCGAAATACTGCGCACCCGGTATGAATGGCATCTGTCTCGGCGCGACCGGCAGCGGCCGCAGCTCGATGCCAGGCAGCGCCACGTTCACCAACTCCCTGATATGTTCGACCGCGCCGATCTTGGCAGTGCCCGGGAAGACGCGCCGCAGGGTCTCCGATGGTATGTCGGCCTTCGCCACCAGCACGACGCTGGTGCCGGACAGGAGGGTCCGGTCCAGGATCGGGCCCACGCGAACGCCGTGCCGCCGTTCCTGCAAGGGGATCTGGATCGCGGTCTGTTCCAGTACCGCTGACAGCGACTTGCGTATCTCCTCCATCACCGGCGTAAAGCATCGCTGCAGGTCGTCGTGGCGATAGGATGGGAACCGGCCGGGCCGGCGCTTCGGATCGGTGAAGGTGGCGAGTTCGCCTGCCACTTGAAGCAGGATCCGGAACAGCGATTCCGGGTGGATCGCGCCCGCGTCGGCCAGGTGGGCGAGCAGCGTCTGCCAGCCATTGAGCGACTGCAGAAGCAGGAAGTCGGCGACCTCAGTATTGCTCTTGGTGCCCACCGCGGTCAGGCGCGCGGCGATCGCCTCGCCGCGCTGGTTGAGCATGCCGGAAAGCTCGACGATCAGGCCGGCAAGCCGCGGCGTCGCGACGCAGGCGAGAACCGGTGGGATCCAGCGATCGTCGAGGATGACCCGGTGATCGGAACCCATCTCGACGATGCGGGCGACGGGCAGACAGAGATAGCCTTCGCGATCGTCGGTCTCGAGCAGGAAGCGGAGCCGAAGCTGGCCGATCTGGAGCTGCGCCGGCTCGCTCGCCCCCGAATGGGTGTCGAACGCCTCGAAACCTTGCGGCTCGTAGCGGCCGTCGCGGCCGGCGCTGCTGATCTCGGCCGAGCCCGGCTGCTGGAGGCGCACGGCGAGATGGACCAGCACGTCGCGCGCCGTCTCCGGCACCTGCAGCGGCGGCGGCAGCGGCGCTTCGTCGGGAGCCGAAAACGGCGTTCCGTCGTCGAACACGCCGCCCGTCGAACTCAGCGCAAAGCGGCCGGTGGCGAGGAGGTCGCGCGCGACGGCAATGTCGGTGAAGCCCCACGGGAATGGCCGCAGCGCCCGCGTGCTGGCGCGCAACTGTGCTGTCGTCCAGCGATCCTGCTGCTGGAAATGCTGCGCCCTGAGGAACATGCCTTCCTGCCAGGCAACGCGATTGTGCCAAGTCAAGAACGATCCTCCCGATCGTGCTTCGCGGCGTCTTGCGCGGCGATCTCGGCCATGGCGGCCTCATAGGCGCGCACGAAGGACTTGCCGAATACGCTGTCGAAATCGTCCGTCAGCGCCCGCATGATACGGGCGTGACGGGACTTGTAGGCCGCCCAGGAGGCGCGGTCGCGCCGACCGGAGAGACGGTCGATGAGAGTGCGAGTGCTCGCGTCGGACAGACGCGCAGGGTCGAGCTCGCCGAGCACGTCGCGCACCGCGTGCTGCATGGCCGACGCGACCGCGAGCTCGTGCAGCCGCATGTCGCGCAACGCTTCGGCGATCGCCTGCTCGGGGGTCATGCGGCCCTTGCGTCCGATCCCGACTAGGGCGGCGAGCGCGCTGTCGTCGTCGGCAGAGAATTTGAGCGGATTGTTGCCGATCGCGCGGATCACCGTCTGCTCGATCCGGAACTCACCCTTGATCGCGGCGCGCGCGATCATCATCCGGCGCAGGCCGCCGACCATGGCGCGGAACGCGGCGCCTAGCTCGCGCAGGATTGTATCGGGATCACCGGACGCAACGTTGCTGATTCCGGCACCCACCGCGAACGAAGCGAGCGAGGCAGCGCTGTTCGGCGGCGCGGCCACGGCTTCGGGAGGGATCAACAGCGCGATCGATTCCGATAGAGGCGGCGGGTCGCGACGCAGGACCATGGATCGGTCCCAATCGTCCGGGATCGTCTCGAGACTCGGCCGCGGTGGGCGGAAATGTTCCCGCAGGTCAGAGGCGTGGTCGGGGACCGCATCACCGTAAGGGCTGCTGTCATCGACGAGCGGGTCGAAATCGGCCGGCAGTCCGACTGGCGGGATAGCGGCCTGAACCGGGCCGGCATCCAGGAACGGAAAGGGATCGCCGGTCAAACGGCTGTCCGCCGGGGCGGACGGATGGCCGAAGCCGGAAGGCGCAGCTGTCTCACCGGACGCGGGATCTACGTCCAGATCTGCCTCGAACTCATAGGCGCCGATGGCGAGACGGTCGCCGGCGCGGAGCACTCGCGGGACGCCGGGCTCGAGACAAGCGCCGTTGAGGAAGGTGCCGTTGCTGCTGATGTCGGTGACCAGCCACTGGCCATCCACGGCGGCGATCTCGCAGTGACGCTTGGACAGCAGACGGGCCGGATCGGGCAGTGTCCAGTCGCTTCCGTCGCCACGCCCGATGCTGAATCGCGCATGCGACACTTCGCGTGTCTCGGCAACGACGCCGGTCGGGCAGCTTTGCATGCGCAGCAGGAGGGTCACGCAATCCGCTCCAGTCCAGTTGTGCGTTCGGGCGCCAGCCGGCCGGAACCGCCGGCGGCGATTTCTCGACCGCTGGCGAGGAAGCGGAGAAGGCGAGCGCGGGTGCGCTCCTTGCCGTCGTCGCCGGCGGCGCGCCGAATCGCGACCTCGATCCGGCGGTTGGCGCTCAGGCTCGCTTCGTTGGCGAGCTGAGCCGCATGCGCCGCCTTGGCGGCCATCGCGACCGCCGTAACTGGCTTGGCCGCCTTGAAGGCGGCGAGCGCCTGCGCGCGCGTGTTGGCATCCGGCTTGCGCACCCAGCCCTCTGCGGCGGCCAGCGCACGCTGCTGCTCCGCGGGCAAGGTATTGGCGCCGACGTGCCGAACGCACATGCAGGCCCACCAAACCGCTTCGCGTTCGGGGAGTGCGAAGCTCATCAGCGACGATGCCGCTGCGAGGAAGTCGTTTTGTTCGAGAACATCGAGCAGCTCGGCCGATGTTAAATTCCTGGTAGACAAATGGACATTGCCCGGCGTCAGGATTCGATGGATGCGCAACGCCACCGGCCGGAAGTTGCGCAGCTTGTTCCTGCAGCCGCCGCTCGGGTGAGCGGCGCGGCTTGCCGCGACGGGACGATCGGAACTCATATCGGGAACGGGTCGCAGACGATCGGCTCCTGATCGAGGGACTCGATCGTGACCGCGCCGACTGCGGCGATGTTGATGTCGAGGCAAGCGTTGATCGCCGTTTCCGCTCCCGCACTCAGCGTGGCGGCCGCGCCCGCCTGGATGTCGACGGCACCGATCGCGGAAAGCTCCAGCGCGCCGCCCGCAGAGATGGAGGCGAGGGCGTCGGTGGTGACGGTCAGTTCGGGCGTATTGATCGTGATCGAGCCCGGCGTCATCTCCAGGGTCGTGTCGCCGACCTTGAGGCTGATGCTGGTGGTGGCGGTCAGGCTGATGGCGCCGGCATCGGCGGCAATGCTGATATCACCCGTGGTGCTCGTGAGCGAATCGTCACATTCGGTGGTTACCGTGCGGTCGTTGCCGATCGTCGAGGCCTGGTCGTTCTCGACCTCGATTTTATGATTCCGCTGGGCGTGCAGAAGCACTACTTCCTGGCCGCGTCGATCGTCGAACGACAGCTCGTTGTAGTCCTGCGTGCCACCGAGAGAGGTGGAGCGACTGCGAAAGCCCTGTTTGGTCTGCTGCGACGGCACCGGAAAGGGTGGCATCCATTCCTGGTTATAGAAACAGCCGACGACGACCGGATTATCGGGATCGCCGTTCATGAAGGAAAGCCCGATCTCCGTCCCGACCCGCGGCAGGTGCTGCCATCCCCAGCTCTTGCCAGACCAGGCATGAAGGATCCGAACCCAGATCGCCATGCTTGCAACGCTGTCGTTGCGATAATCAAACAGAGGCCGCACCTTGATGCGTGCGAGCGGATCAGCGTGGATCTCCTCGCCCGGCTCGCCGAGCACGATGGCGGAGAAGATGCCGGTCATCGCAGGCCGGGCGATCGAGAGATCGTCGCGCCACTCGACCGTTTGCTGGAAGCAGGTGAACTCGCAGTCGAACGAAGGCGGCTCGGTGCCCGCGATCCAGGTCTCGTCCGACGCGGTGTGGCGCACGGCTTGGACGACGTGCTCGACGTTCTCGGCGCCCGTCGATGGGTCCTCGGCCAGGCTGAAGCGGAAGCCGGGGCAAAGGTTGGGATTGTATCCGTGACCGCAGCGCAGCGACGCCGACGCTTCGGCCGCTTCCATGCGGAACCGCGCGCGATCGGCGGCGACCGGCATCTCCGGCGTGTTAGCCGGCCACTGGAACAGCTTGCGCGTCGAGGCGCCGGCAGTGGACAGGGTAGTCGTCTGCTCGCCGACGACCGGCGTTTCTGGCTTGGTCGGGTCGTAATCCTGCAGGCGGACCGCGCCGAAGGCGGTGCCGAGCGAGGTCCGCCACGCATCAAAGATATCGACATTGTTGCCGGCATAGATCACCCGGTGCAGGGGTGCCGTCATGGTCCTGAATGCCTGGTTCGCGTTGGTTACGACCAGAGTGTGACCGGACCTGCTGTGCTCGAAGAAGTAGAAGTAGCCGGACTCCTGCATCAGCCGATGGGAAAAGGCGAGGTTGGTTTCGTTGAATTGAGTGGTATATTCGCGAACCGGCTTGTCGCCGAAGATGCGGAAGTCGACGGACGTCACGTTCTGTTCCGCGAAGAGAAGCTGCAGGATCTCCACGGCCGTACGCCGCTGGAAGATACGGCAGTCGACCGTCTGATCGAGGAACCATAAGCGTGGCACCACGGACAGGTGGTATTCGAAGCGCGCCCGCTGAGCGAAGCCGACGGCATCCATTCTGCGTACGATGCCGTTGAAGATGCGATCGGTCCCTTGGGCGCGTCGGACGGTCACTGTGACAGGCTGGTAGAGAAGCTCGTCGGGGCTGATCGCCCGATCGGTCGAGACGACGGTCAGCGCGATCTCGAAGGGTGCGCTGAGGCGCTCGACTGCGACGAGTGAGATCGCGTGCAGCGATGCGTCCTGGAACGGTATCCTATCGTCACCGAGTGGCGAGGTAAGGAGAAGAAGCGGCGTGAACTCCATCAGCTTGCGTCCGGTTCCGCTGGCATCGGCGCCTCGGACATCATTGCTGCCCGGCTCCTGCGGCGGTAGGCAGGCCGGCGCCATTGCTCACGCGGCGGCAGGCATAGGTCTGAATGCTCTCGATCGACGTCAACACGGCGCTGTCGAGGCCGAGTTTCCAGGCGTACGCCGCGTTGGCGAACAGCGAGTCGTTGGTTCCCGCGACGGGTTCAAGCATCTGGACCTGGCCAGTTCCGAAGTTGAGTGCGAGCCGGCCCGATGTCAGATCGCGGTGGATCGCGACAAACTTCGAGGCTGTGCTCGGGTCCGCCGGCGCAAGGCAGTCGTAGAAGCCGTTGTCGCGCGTCGCCGGTCCACCGCCGGCTGCTTCATCGCCACAGCCGCCAAGGGCCATGACCGCCAACAGAGCCGTTGCCTTGGCACGCATCATCAGGAATTCCACTGTCTACCGAATCGGTCCGGATTGATGAGGGGGAATTTAGGGGTCCGCAGCTACAGCCGAGTTTCAGCACGAGTACGGTGCGCTACATCTGTAGCTTGACCGTCGTCGACAACGACCAAGTGAGCTGGGCAGGAGGGTTTTGTCGAGAGCGGGCATTCGTCGGGACAAACAGCCGGCTCGAGAGGATGAGATCCGACTTATCAAGCGAGATGTTGCAGAGACACGTGACCGCCGGCAAGCAGTGGGGCCGGACAGTCAGTCTTGGGAACCGATCTCGAGGCGGACACGCGACTTCAGCGAGGCGGTTCTGTCCGCCCGCGCGTGAGCCGGGCTGCCAACGAACCGGCGATGCCTCGGGCACACGAAGTGCTGCTGCACCGAAGCTTTGCCCGAGCCAGCCAACGCTGGGGCGTCGATTGCGAACTATCGGGCGCGTCTTCGGCTCGTCCTTCTTCATGCGGACATCGGAGGGACTGCAATCCTGCTGCCGAACTACTCGCCAGATCTGAACCCGATCGAGCAGGAACTCAGGATATGCAGCAACCTAAATTCATCTCGCTCCAGCCGTGGCTCGTCGCGCGCGGTCTCGTCGGTCGGCTTTCGTGCGGCCGCGTGCCCGGCCCGCCGTTGCCCTGTGGGATAGTTGTGTGGGAGAGCCGGAGATGATCGTTGCCCTGGGCGGACGAGAGCCGATCGCCAGTTCAGGAGTGCGTGCTATTCGACAAGATCGAGGAGGGTCATCGGTCACCCCGCTCAACGTCAGCGCGGCGGCGGAACACGTCGAACTCGGACGCCGTTGCGAACGAGGTTTGCGTTCCAGCACGCGTGACCGAAAATGCCGCATAGGCCGTCGCCATCCGTAGGGCCTCCTCCGGGCTACTTCCTCGCGCTTCGTAGAAAGCAAATGCCCCAATGAAAGCGTCACCGGCGCCGGTCGTATCCTCGACGGGCACCGGAATGGCTGGGACGTGTACAGTTCGGTCCTTGGTGACGAGGAGAGCACCCTCGCTGCCCATCGTGACGATGATCCGACGCATGCCTCGCCCCAGCAGGGTTTGGGCCGCAGCCTCGGCCTGGTCAGGTGTCTCCACCGGCTGGCCGGCCAGGATCGCGAGTTCTGTCTGGTTTGGGACGAAGTAGTCGACCGTCGCGATCCGCTCGAGGGCGAGCTCGCTGGTCGCCGGGGCCGGGTTCAGCACCACGCGGCGGTCATGCCGATCGGCCCAATCGATGGTCGCATAGACGGTCTCGAGCGGGATTTCGAGCTGCAGCAGGATCAGGTCGCAACCGAGAAGCACGGCAGAAGCGGCTTCGACATCGGCCGGCATGAGGTGCGCGTTCGCACCTTTGATGATCAAGATGGCGTTCTCGCCATTCGACGCGACGAAGATCGGGGCAACGCCCGTCGTCGCACCCGCGACCACCCGGACATGAGTGGTGTCGATCCCATCCTTCTGCAGGCTCCGGATCGTCTCCTCGCCGAAGGCATCGTCGCCGACCCGAGCCACCATGGCGACGGCGGCGCCAAGCCTGGCGGCGGCCACCGCCTGGTTCGCGCCCTTTCCACCGCGCCCGATCTCGAAACGCGGTGCTTCGAGCGTCTCGCCGGGACGCGGGAACCGATCGCCGTAGGTGATCAGGTCGGTCATGTTGCTGCCGACCACGCCGATGCGTCCGGACATCAGTAGTTCTCCGCGTTCGCCTTGTCCGCCCCGATGATCGCCAGCCCAGACGACGTGCCGATGCGAGTGGCCCCCGCCGCGATCATCGCCTCGGCGGCCTCCCTTGTCCGCACGCCACCGGATGCCTTCACACCCATCGCCGCTCCGACCTCTCGCCGCATCAAGGCCACGTCCTCGACCGTCGCTCCGCCGCCACCAAAGCCTGTCGAAGTCTTGACGAAGTCGGCGCCGACGTCGCGGGCGATACTGCACGCTGCGCGTTTCTCCTCCTCTGTCAGCATGGATGTCTCGATGATGACCTTGAGCACCGCGCCCCGGGTCGCCTCTCGCACCGCCCCAATATCCTCCTGGAGCCGGCCGTACCGCCCGGCCTTCAGGCTCGCGATCGCGATGACCATGTCGATCTCGTCGGCACCGTCGGCGATGGCTCCTGCCGCCTCGTAGGCTTTTGTCGCCGGCGTCGTCGCCCCGAACGGAAAGCCGATGACGGAGCAGGTCCGAACCTCGCTGCCTGCAAGCCGCCCCGCCACGAAGGCCACGTGAACCGGGTTGACGCAGACGGAGCGGAAGCCGTGCGCCCGCGCCTGATCGCAGAACACCCCCACTTCCTGCTCCGTCGCGTCGGGCTTGAGGATCGTGTGATCGATCATGGCGGCCAGCGCCGCGACATCGACTGCCGATGCTGAACCGTTCACGAGCTGCCCTCCCCTGCCTGCGTGTCGAGTTCGGCCGGGTCGTAATAGACGTGAACTTCCAGGAACCGGTCGCCGCTGATGCGGATGACGTTGGCCCCCTTGAGCCGGAACACGACGCCGTTCTGATCCCGGAACACCGAGCGCCACTCAAAGGCGCCCTGATCGCCGTTCTCGATGGCGCCGACGATGTCGACTTCGAGGAACGGATATTGGTCGACGCTCTGCTGATAGAATCGGCGGATCTGCTCGTGACCGACGAGGCGGCCAAGACCCGGGACGAGGAGTTCGGCCTTCTCGTCATAGCAAGCGAGAACCGCGTCCACGTCACGCGTGCATTCGATCCTCCAGTAGTTCTCCACCACGTTTCTCGGCGTCATTTGAACACATTCCCCCATCGTCAGGCACATCAACCCTTGTAGCCGCCGATATATTGGCCGATCGCCTCGATCGATGAAGGCTCGCCGACATTCTTGGATGTCACCAGCGTGTAGGGAACCGGCGTGTCCTTTGGCAGAGATTGGCCACCATCAGAGAGCAGCGTGTGCAGGGCATCGACCGCCTTTTCTCCCATCAGCACGGGGCTTTGCAGGACGGACGCCTTGATGACACCCGACTTGATGTAGTTGATCTCACCTAGGTCAGCGTCAAAGCCGACAACAACGACTTTGTCCTGCATGTGCATGCGTTCAACTGCCTCCGCGACACCCAGCGCGGAGCGATCGTTCGCGCCGAAGATCACGTTGATCTTCGGATCGCGCTCGAGCAGCGTTGTCGTCTCCTGCAGCGCCGTCTGCGGAACACCGTTGCTCAGCTCCAAGCCGGCGAACTTCATGCCGGGATGGTTCGCCATCGCCGCGCGGAAACCGTCATTGCGTTGCCGGCCAGAGGTCGTGCTCAGGTTGTAGTCGATGATCGCATAGTCCCCGGTGCCGTGAACCGCGTTCGCAGCGTAATCTGCGGCCGCGCCAGCTGCTTTCTCGTTCGGCACGGCGATGAACGTGGCGGCGTCCATCGGCGTGAGCGTCGAATCGGTGGCTATGACATAGATCTTTGCTGCCATCGCCTTCCGCACGGGCGGCAGCAGCGCCGTCGGGCTGGACGGGACGAGGATAATGCCCGCCACGCCACGAGTGATCGCCGTGTCGGTCATGTTGATTTGCGCGCTGACGTCGGAGATGGCGAAGGGCGCGCGGAACAGGGTGACATAGCCGTACTTAGCCGCTTCCTGCTTGATCCCGTCATATTCCCGCAGGAAATAAGGCGTCGTACTCTCGGAAGGGATGAACTCGATCGTCTGATGAGGGGCCGACCAGGCGGGGCCGCAGACGGCCGATCCGGCCACAAACGCGACCGCGGCGACATGGTGGCCGAACGATGAACGTGGGTGAGACATGAGCGTTTCCCTTTTGCTTGTTGGCGTGAAGGCGGCTTCGTCACACGGCGACTCGCTTTCTGAAGGAATCGGCGTAGACAGCTCCGATCACCACGCAGCCGAGGATAACGGTCTGCGCATAATTAGACATGCCGACGAGGTCGGTTCCGTTCGCGAGGATACCGATGAGCAGCACACCAAGCATGGAGGCCCAGACCGTGCCCTGGCCGCCGAACAGGCTGCCGCCGCCGATGACGACGGCAGCGATCGAGTCGAGCTCGTAATTCTGACCGGCCGTGGGCAGGGCCGAGTTCACGTAGGCAGTCAGCAACACGCCGCCGATCGCGGCCAGGACACCCGACATGGCATAGACCAGGATAGTATTTCGCTGGACCGAGAGGCCGGACAGCGCGGCGGCGCGCCGGTTGCTGCCGATCGCATAGACGCTGCGCCCGAAGCGCGTGCGGCCGAGGACGATCTGGGCGATAACAGCGAGCGCAAGGCTGACGAGGATGATGTTCGGAAAAACGCCGAATGCGCCCGTTCCGAAACTGTTGAACGCGGGCGGCAGCTCATAGATCGGCTGGCCACCCGTGATGAGCAACGCGGCCCCGCTTGCGATGCTCAACGTGCCGAGCGTCACGATGAAGGCCGGAACTTTGGTATAGGCGGTGAGCAATCCGTTCACCAGCCCGACCAGCAGTCCAACCAGCAGGGCGACGATGATCCCGAGAAGGATGCCGCCGGCGCCGCCGCTGCCCATCGCGCCCGCACCGAGTATGCCGGTCAGCCCGATCACGGCGCCTTGTGAGAGATCGATGCCGGCGGTGATGATCACGAACGTCTGTCCGATCGCCAGCACCGCGATCACGGCGACGGATTGAAGCAGGGTCAGAATGTTGTTGCTGCTGATGAAGTTCGGTGCGGCGAGAGCGAACCCGACGATCAGCACCAGAAGCACGGCCGCTACGAGGGATGAGTTCAGCAAGGCGATCAAGCCGCCGCGGACTCCGGCGCGTTTCAGATTGACTGTGTTCATGTGAGCTCCTGCCGGCGGATCGTCTCGCCTGCACTGCCGAGGGTGGTCCTGAGCAGATCGTGTTCGGTCGCCTCGCCCTTCTCGTAGCGGGCCACCAGTCGCCCTTCTCGGAACGCGATGATGCGATCGGCAGTCCCGAGCAGCTCGGGATTGTAGTTTGAGATCAGAACGATGGAGTGCCCGCTGTCGGCCAAGCCGCCGATCAGCCGGTAGATCTCAGCCTTGGAGCCAACATCGACCCCCTTGGTCGGATTGTTGAGCACGAGACACGGGCGATCGTGAAGAAACCACCGTCCGAGAACGACTTTCTGCTGGTTGCCACCCGACAAGGCGCGGGCCGGCAGCCGCGGCGACGAAGGTCTCACGTCCATGTGAGCGATTTCTCGCCGAACCAGTTCCTGCTCGTGCGCGAGGTCGAGAAACCCGCCACGCCGGACGATACTGCTGCCGGATGCGGCAAGCAGTGGAAGGGTCATGTTGGTCGAAATCGAGAGATCCTGAAGGAGGGCGTCGGTACGACGATCTTCGGGAACGAAGGCGATGCCGGCGCGCAGCGCGTCCAAGGGCCTCCTTGGCGCCAGCGCGCGGCCGCCGATGGTCATCGTGCCAGCCGTCAGGCGGCGAAGGCCGCCAAGCATTTCGCCCAGCTGCGAGCTGCCCGATCCGACGGCGCCCGCGACGCCCAGCACCTCGCCGGCTCGGATCTCGAGATCGAGCGCCTCAATCCCATCGCAGGCTACCTTGGATAGGCGGACCAGCACGTCGTGTCGCGCACGCCCAGCGCGTCGAGGATAGAACTCGGTCAGCGTGCGACCGAGCATGGCACTCAGGACGCGGTCGCGGTCCGTGTCGGCCATATCGGTGTCGAGCGTGACGTTGCCGTCCCGCAAGACGGTGATGCGATCGGCCACTTCGAAAACTTCCTCCAGATAGTGCGATACGAAGACGACTGTGTAGCCCGAGTCGCGAAGCCGCCGCATTGTCGCGAGAACCGGGACCACCTCCCTCTGTGTCAAGGACGCGGTCGGCTCATCGAACAGGACGATCCGCGGCGAGCGACTCAGGCATTTCAGGATCTCGACGACCTGCTGCTCGGCGACCGTGAGGTCGGCGACGGGCCTGGCGAGATCGATCGGTGGGAAACCCAGGTCGTCGAGCAGGGCCAGGGCGTCCTGGCGAAGTTTGCGCGCCTGCAACAAGCCGAACCGCTGCGGCTCGTGTCCGATCGCGATGTTCGAGAAGCCGGACAGATGAGGGAAGAGGCTGAGCTCCTGGAAGATAAGACCGACTCCCGCGCCGGCTGCCTCGACGGGGTTTCCGAACGAGACGGGGGCTCCGTCGAGGACAATAGAGCCGGAGGTCGGCGGCTGGGCGCCACCAAGGACCTTCAACAGCGTGCTCTTTCCAGAGCCGTTCTCGCCGGCGAGCGCGTGGATGGTGCCGGGGCGGACGTCCACATTGATGCCGTTCAGCGCGACGACCGAACCGAACCGAACGGTGAGGTCGCGGACGCCGATCATCTGGATGTTGCCTTGTGCAGCCCGGCGCGACGTCCTGATCGCGGCGTGCTGGCAGTCCGTTCAGGCATCGGTCGCGTGCACGAGCCTCTCACGACGAGATGCGTGGGAAGCACGATATGCTCTGGCTCGCCGGACCCGTCCTCGGAAAGGCGTCGCAGGAGGAGCCGTGCGGCCACGGCTCCCTGCTCCTCGGATGGACGATCGATCACGGTCAGGGGCGGCTGCAGGAGAGAGCCGAGATCGACGTCGTCGAAGCCGATCAGCGATACTTCCGTCCCGACCGCGATCCCGAGATGGGCGAGCGCCTTGAGCGCCCCGACTGTCATGGCATTGTTGGCGCAGAACACGGCCGTTGGCGGCTGACGTAAGGCCATCAGTCGAAGCATGGCCTGGTGACCGCCCGCTTCCTTGAAGTCGGCAATCTGCTTGTAAGCGTCGGGCATCGTCAGCCCGACGCGAGCAAGTTCCGTCGTGAAGCCATCGTAGCGGGTACGGCCCGGTGTGTTGGCGAGCGAACCACCAATCAGGGCGATCCGAAGATGGCCTAGTCCGCAAAGATGCTGTGCCGCTGCCCGCGCCCCACCGACATTGTCGACGAGCACGCTGTCAAAGCTCCTGTCGGTCAGCTCACGATCGACCAGGACGATCGGCATGCCTTGCTTGCGAACCTGCAATGGCGCGCGATCCTGTTCGGCCGCCGGCGCCAGGATGATGCCGTCCACCCGGTGTGTCACGTCGTCCAGGACGACATTCTCGATCGCCGTCTGTTCGTCCGTGTTGCAGAGGAACACCCGATACGGCGTCGAGCGGAAGACCGACTCGACCCCTTTGGTGAGCGAAGCGAAGTAAGGATTGGTGATGTCGGGAACAACCATCGCAATCGCGTAGTTCACGCCCGAGCGAAGGCTGCGCGCCGCGACCGCGGGACGATAGCCGAGCCGGTCGATCGTCTCGCGGATGGCGCTGGCCGCCCGGACGTTTTCGCCGCGCAGAAAGCGTGAGACAGAAGCCGTTGAGACGCCGGCCGCCTCTGCCACGTTGACGATGGTGGCGACCATTGCGCCGCTCGCCCCTCCCAGACTGGTATCGTTTTCAGTTGAGCAATCGGTAACAGGCAGGGTTCCGGGCCGTCAAACGGAACGACACCGACACCCTGTCACGATCGGTTTATGTTCGACGCTTGGCTCGCGTTTGACGGCCGGCGTTGACGGCCGAGAAAGGATGTAGTCAGACTACACGATCGAAGCTGCGCGAAGCAGCGTACCGGTGGAGAGAAACGATGGCGCGAACTGGCAGAATTGGCTCACTGATCGTCGGCTTGGCCTGCGGGGTCGCGGGAGCGGCCCATGCCGAATGCCTCATCGGCATGGCCAACTACACACTGTCGGCCCCCTACTTCGCTGCCCAGGACGCCGAGGCGCACAAATACGGCGCGCAGCTCGGCTGCAAGGTGATCTCGGCCAATGGCCAAAACGACATGATGAAGGAGATCTCCGACATCGAGGATATGGTCGCGCGGCACGTGAACCTGCTGATCGTCAATCCACGTGACCCGGAAGGCCTCATCCCCGCCGTCAATGCCGCGACCGCCGCCGGCGTGAAGGTCGTTGCCGTCGACAGCACGCTCGACCCGAAAGCCAACTTCATCACCCAGGTGCAGTCGTCCAACCTGAAGAACGGCATGAAGGTCGGACAGTGGATCGCCGAGCATATGCGCGGCACGCCCATGAAGATCGCGCTCATCAGCGGCGACAAGGGTAACCTCGTGGGCCAGGAACGGCGCGATGGTGTGTTCGCCGGCATCATGGAGGGTCAGCTCACCGGCGAGGGCCATGCCGGCTACGTCGTCGTCGGGCAGGGTTGGGGCGCCTGGACGCAGGAAGGCGGTCTGAGCGCCATGGAAGACCTCCTGACCGCTCATCCCGATATCAACGTCGTGCTCGGCGAAAACGACAGTATGGTTCTAGGCGCCGCTCGTGCCCTGCAGCAGCACAATCGGGAGAAGGGCGTCCTGCTCGTCGCTGCCGCCGACGGCCAGAAAGAAGCCCTCAAGATGATCGCCGATGGCGAATATGGGGCGACCGGTCTGAACAATCCCGCCGCCATCATCAAGACCGCGATCGACATCGGCATGCAGGCCATGAAGGGGACCCTGCCGAAGGATTTTCCGAAGCTCGACTACACCGCGCCGGTGGCGATCACCAAGGCCAACGTCGCTCAGTACTACAACCCGAACGCGGTGTTCTGAAGCGGCCCGCCGAGGCATCGCTGGGGGAGAGCTGATGACCTGCCTCGTCGAGCTCAAGACGATCACCAAGCGCTTCGGTGGGGTCGCCGCCCTCAAGGGCGTCGACTTCACCCTTCAAGCGGGTGAAGTGCATGCGCTCCTCGGCGAGAACGGGGCCGGCAAGTCGACGCTGATGCGTGTCATGGGCGGCGAGATGGCACGCAACGGCGGCGAAATGCTCCTCGACGGAAAGCCCGTCCATCTCGCCGGTCCGAAACAGGCCGCCGAGCACGGCATCGCCATCATCCATCAGGAGATGGCGCTCGCCCCCGATCTGTCGGTCGCGGAAAACATCTTTCTCGGCGAGCTGCCGCGGGGCATCTCCTGGCCGACGCTCAACCGCCGCGCGCGCGCGCTGATCACCCGACTTGGTTTCGCCATCGACCCAAGCGCACTGGTGAGCGAACTCAGCGTCGCGCACCAGCAGGTGGTCGAGATCGCGAAAGTACTCTCGCGTAACGCACGGATCATCGTCTTCGACGAACCGACCGCGGTTCTCGCCGTCCGGGACGCCGAGCGTCTGCTCGGCATCATCGACGGGCTGCGGCGCGAAGGTGTCGGCATCGTCTATATCTCACATCGCCTCGACGAGGTGTTCCGGATCGCCGATCGCATGACGATCATGAAGGACGGCGGCACCGTGGGCACCGTCACGCCGCGCGACGCCACGATCGATGACGTGATCCGCCTGATGGTCGGCCGCTCGCTCGCCGCCCTGTTCGGTGAACGGGGCGAGCGCACCATGGGCGAGGACGTTCTGCGGGTCGAAGACCTGTCCGACGGCAAACGCGTACGCGGCGTCGGCTTCGCGGTACGGGCCGGCGAGATCGTCGGGCTCGGCGGGTTGGTCGGCGCGGGCCGAACCGAGGTCGCTCGCATGATCTTCGGCGCCGACCGCCATCGGTCCGGAAAGATTCTGATCCACGGTCGAGACGTGCGAATCGCCAAGCCCCAGGACGCGGTCCGCCACGGCATCGCGCTCGTCCCGGAAGACCGCAAGGCGCAGGGCGTGGTGCTCGACATGGCGATCCGCGTGAATGCCACGATGGCGAAGCTTGGACCGCTCACCGACTGGGCCGGCTTCATCCGTCGCCGACGCGAGCGTCAGACCGTCGACCGGCTCGTTGCGGACCTTCGCATTCGCATGTCGACAATGGAGGCGCCGGTCTCGTCCCTGTCCGGCGGCAATCAGCAGAAGGTCGTGCTGTCCAAATGGTTTCTGATGGGCGGTGACGTGGTCATCCTTGACGAGCCGACGCGCGGCGTCGATGTCGGCGCGAAGGCGGAAATCTACACGCTTATCCATCGCATGGCGGCGGCCGGCAAGGCGGTGCTGGTGATCTCGTCGGAGCATCTGGAACTCTTCGGCTTGTGCGACCGGGTTCTGGTGATGGGCGAGGGTGAACTGCGCGGCGAGTTGCAGCCCGCCGATTACAGCGAAGAGAACCTGCTTTCGCTCGCCATGCGCGGCGAGACCTCCAGGATGGTGAACTGAGATGGCTGACGGTTCAATGGCACCGCCGGTCGGGGCCGATCACGCGTCGGAAACCGGCAGACGTCGCTTCGATCCCGTCGCCGCGTTCCGGCGCTACGGAACCTTCGTCATCTTCGTGCTGATCATGGCCGGCGCGACCTGGCAATCGTCGGATTTCCTGACGACCGGCAACATGATGAACGTCCTCCGCCAAGTCTCCGGGACCGGTATCATGGCGGTGGGCATGTTGTTCGTCATCCTGACCGGCGGCATCGACCTTTCGGTGGGCTCGGTTGCCGCCCTTGGCAGCGTGTCGGCGGCCCTGATGTTCCAGCAGCATGGCGTCGTGGTGTCGCTCGGCACTGCGGTCGCTGCCGGTGCCGCGTGCGGCCTGCTGTCCGGAGTCACGGTGGCCTATCTGCGCCTGCCCCCCTTCGTCATGACGCTCGCGGTGATGACGATCGCACGCGGGCTGGCGCTCATCCTCTCGGACGGTCAGCCGATCATGCTCGGCGACAACGGCGGCGCTCTGAACATGTTCGCCAACGGCTTCATCGGCGGCGTCCCCAACCCGGTGCTGCTGATGTTCGCCGTGTTCATCGTCGCCGGCCTCGTCCTTGGGCTCACCCGCTTCGGCCGTTTGGTCAAGGCGACGGGGTCAAACATCGAGGCGGTGCGCCTGTCGGGCATCGCGGTGCCGCGCTACGTGCTCGCCGTCTACGTCATCGCGGGCGCGCTGGCTGCTGTGGCCGGCATTATCACGACCGGTCGGTCGGGCGTCGGTTCGGCCACCGTCGGCGTCGGCGCCGAGCTGCAGGTGATCGCCGCGGTCGTGATCGGCGGTGCGAGCCTGACCGGCGGCCGTGGCGGCGTCGTCAACACGCTGCTCGGCGTGCTGGTGCTCGGCGTGATCGGCAACATCATGAATCTGGCGGGCGTCCCGGGCTACAGCCAGGATGTCTGCATGGGCGTCATCATCATGCTCGCCGTGCTGCTCCAGCAGGGTTCGCAATGGATGCGCCGTTGACCGATCGGTCGTGGTGCCCGTCGTGACCGAGCCGCTTCTGCTCTCGATCGATGTCGGTACCGGCAGTGTTCGTGCCGCGCTGGTGGACCGGGCGGGCCGGGTGGTCCGCATCGAGGCCGAGGAGCACGAGCAGATCGTGCCCCATTATGGCTGGTCCGAGCAGCGTCCTGCGTCCTGGTGGGACGGCGTCGTCGCGGTCGTCCGGCGCCTGACCGATGGGCTCGGTGCCGAGGCGACGCAGGCGATCGAAGCGGTATGCGCTTGCGGCCAGATGCACGCGACCGTTCTGCTCGACGCCGACGGCGCCCTCATCCGGGAAAACGTCCCGCTCTGGAACGACAAGCGCACGCTGGAACTGGTCGAGCGGTTCGAGCGGAACCATCCGGACCACCGCTACCTCGCCGATTGCGCCAACCCCCCGACCCCCGCCTGGCCCGGCTTCAAGCTGCAATGGCTGCGCGACCACGACCCCGAAGCCTACGACCGTACCCGGACGGTGCTGATGCCGAAGGATTACGTGAACTACCGGCTCACGGGCGAACGGGCGATGGATCTGACCGATGCGTCGTGCTCGTTCCTGATGAGTCCGCGCACGAACGACTGGTCCGACGCGATGCTCAGCCGGCTCGGTCTCGACCGCGACAAGCTGACGCAGATCCGCCGGCCGCAAGACATCCTCGGTCACGTCACCCGCGAAGCCGCCGCCCTGACCGGCCTGCCGTCCGGCTTGCCGGTCCTGGTGGGCGGCGGCGACTATCCGATGGCGCTGCTCGGTTCGGGCGCGCACCGTCCCGGTCTCGGTTCGGACGTCACCGGCACGTCCTGCATCATCACGCAGATCACCGACGCGCCGACCCTCCACGACGAGATCTCCAACGTCGCCATCGCCGACGGGGTCTGGGGCGCTTTTGTGCTGCTCGACTCCGGTGGTGATGCCATGCGCTGGGCACGGCGCGCGTTTCACGAGAACGCCGTGAGCTACGACGAGGTGGTGCGCCGCGCGGCCGAGGCGCCGGCCGGTGCGGACGGGCTTGTCTTTCTGCCCTACCTCGCCGGGGAGCGCCTCGGGGCGCACCGTAACGCGCGCGCGCAGTTCTTCGGGATCACGCCGACGCACGGCGTGGCCCACCTACATCGCGCGGTGATGGAAGGCGTCGCGTTCTCCGTTGCGCGCCATATGCGGATCATGGAGGCGGCGTCCGGCCATCGGATCGAGCGCGTGATCGCGTCGGGCGGTGGTGCCAAAACCCGTCTGTGGCTCGAGATGAAGGCCAGCACCTATGGCCTGCCGATCCTGGTCCCCGAGCAAGCCGAGTGCGGCGTCGTGGGATGTGCGGCGCTGGCGGCGACCGCGACCGGACGCTTCGCCCGGCTAGACGACGCGGTGGCCGCCTTCGTTAGGCATCGCGAGGAGATCTCGCCGAGGCCCGACTGGACGGAACGTTACGCGCGCATGCAGCCGGTGTTCGATTCGATTTACCGCAACAGCCAGAGCCAGTACGACCTGCTCGACGCACTCGCGGTGTAAGCCATACGGGAGACGACGACCATGGACGACCCACTCGCCACTTTCCGTCCTGACCTCTTCGCGGGGCACCGGGTGCTTGTCTCGGGCGCGAGCAGCGGCATTGGTCTGGCGATCGCGCACGGCTTCGCGCGCTGCGGCGCGTCCGTGGTCGCGACCGGGACGTCGGAGGCCAAGCTCGCGACGTCGCGCGCCGAAAGCGGCGACGCCAGTATCGCCTTTGCGAAGCTTGATGTCCGCAACCAGGCCGACGTCGAGGCCTTCGTTGGCGGCATGGAGCGGATCGACGTGCTGGTGAACGCGCACGGGGTCGCGCGTCCGGTCGACGAGTTTCGCGACGACGTCTTTCGCGAGGTCATCGAGGTCAACCTGTCCAGCGTCATGCGGCTCGCGACCGCAGCCCGGCCACAGCTCGCCCGCACGCGCGGATCGATCACCAACATCGCCTCCATGCTCAGCTATCTCGCCGATGCCGCCGTTCCCGCCTACGGCGCCAGCAAGACGGGCCTGCTCGGTCTGACGCGTGCGCTCGCGCACGCCTGGGGACCCGACGGCATCCGGGTGAACGCGATCTCGCCCGGTTATCACCGCACTGACATGACCAAGCCACTGTGGAGCGAGACCCGGAGTTTCGAGGCGATCGAGCGCCACGCCGCCCTGCGGCGTTGGGGCACGGTCGACGATCTCGTCGGAGCGGCCTTGTTTCTCGCGTCGCCCGCCGCCGCCTTCATCACCGGGGCCGACCTGCCCGTCGATGGCGGTTACGTCGTCGGTGCGGTCACCGGCTGAGCCGGCGACGCCGATCCATGCCTGTCCTGGATGACCACGCCTCCTTCGAGAAAGCCGCCGCGATGTCCGTTCCCTTTCCCAGACATACGACTGTCAGGCCGGAAACCGGCGCCCTGCAGGGGGCCACGGGCCGCTACGAGAAGCGCTATTCGGACCTGCGCGGCCTATTCCTCGACGAGGAGGCGCTCGAAGCGACGCTGCAGCGCACCGGCGATGGGATCGCCTACAGCGTCGAGGACTACAAACCCTCCACCAATCAGGGCGACCTCATCTTCGGGATCAGCACGCTTCAGCCGGGTCGGATCGGCGACGAGTTCCTGATGACCCGCGGCCATATCCACCGGCTGAGCGATCGTCCCGAGATCTACTACTGCCAGGCCGGTCACGGCGTGATGCTGATGGAACTCGAGAACGGCACCGTGGAGACGGCCGAGATGCGGCCGCAGAGCCTCGTCTACGTGGCCCCGCATTGGATCCATCGCAGCATCAATGTCGGTTCGGAGCCGCTGGTGACCGTCTTCTGCTATCCCGCCGACGCCGGCCAGGACTACGACATCATCGCCCGCGCGGGCGGCATGCGGATGTTGATCGTCGCGGACGGAGACGGATGGGCGCAGCGGTTCAACCCGCGTTATCGCCCCCGCACGCGCGTTGCCTAGGATGGGCGCCGCGAGCACGATCGAGCGCGCCACCTCGTTCGGCGTGATCCCGGTGGTCGAGATCGAGGATCCCGCCCTGGCCGACCCGCTTGCCGAAACATTGCTCGAAGCAGGCCTCGGCGTGATCGAGGTCACGTTCCGCACCGTGGCGGCAGCGGAGATCGTCGCGCGACTGGCCGACCGGTATCCGGACCTGCTGGTCGGCGCCGGGACGGTGCTTGGTCCGCCCGATGTCGACCGCGCCTGCCACGCGGGCGCACGGTTCGCGCTGGCACCGGGTCTGAGTGCTGCGACCGTCGCACGGGCAGACACGAGCGGGCTCCCCTTTATTCCCGGCGTGATGACTCCGTCAGACCTGCAGGCCGGCATCGAACTCGGTCTCTCAACCTTCAAATTCTTCCCAGCCGTCCCTGCCGGCGGCCCTTCCTTCCTGCGCGCGATCGCGGCACCGTTCCCCATGCACCGGCTGCGTTTCATCCCGACCGGCGGCGTGACCCAGGCCAGCTTGGGCGAGTGGCTCGGCAATCCATTGGTCGCCGCGGTGGGTGGCACCTGGATCGCAGACCGCCGCGCGATCGCTGACGGCGCCTGGCACGGCATCGCGGCCTCAGCACGCGCGGCGCTGCAGACCTCGCGGGCCGCTGGACGCATCGCGTGACGATGATTTGGGAACCGGCGACGCAACCGACGATCTACTTTATCGGCGTATCGACCACGCAATCCTCGATCATGAAGATCTTTCCGAACTGGGCAAAGGAGCTCGGGCTCGGCGACTGTGCGATCGTCGGCATCGACTTCGCACTCCACGATCGGCCCGAAGCTTATCGCGAGGCGGTCGAATTCATCAAGACCGACCCGCTGTCGCGCGGTGCCCTGGTGACCACGCACAAGATCGACCTGCTGGACGCAAGCGCCGATCTGTTCGATCAGCTCGATGACTTCGCGCGCACGCAGAACGAGGTGAGCTGTCTGTCGAAGCGGAATGGGCGACTGATCGGTCATGCCAAGGATCCGATCTCGGCCCGGCTCGCGCTAGAGACGATCATCCCACCGCTGCATTGGCGACGGACTCGCGGCGAGGTGCTGGCTATCGGTGCCGGCGGTGCGACCACCGCGATCACCTGGAACCTGATGCGGGCCGAACATGGCGACAACCGTCCGCGGCGCCTCATCGTCTGCGACATCGATTCGCAGCGGCTCGACGGGCTGCGCCGGTTTCACGAGGGACTTCGCAGCACGATCCCGGTGGATTACGTCGTGACCGGATCCGCGGAGCAGAACGACGCGTTGCAGTCGGCACTTGCGCCCGGCTCGCTGGTGATCAATGCGACCGGCCTCGGCAAGGACCGGCCGGGTTCGCCGTTGACCGACGCGGCGACCTTCCCAGACGACGGGCTCGTCTGGGAACTCAATTACCGCGGCGATCTCGTCTTCCTGACGCAGGCCGACGCGCAGGCGGAACGCCGCCGGTTGTCGATCACCGACGGCTGGAACTACTTCCTGCACGGCTGGACGCAGGTCATTGCGGAGGTCTTCGACGTCGCGATCCCGCCGGCCGGTCCTCGTTTCGACCGGCTGTCGGACTTGGCGGGCGGCTCGCCGCGGCTTCGAGCGGCGGCAAGGCGGTGAGCGACCGCATCCTGATCACTCCCCGTTCGCTGACGCGGCACCCGGATCCGGCCCTCCGACGGCTCGAAGAGGCGGGCTTCGAGCTCGTCTTCAGCAAGCCCGGCGAAACGCCGAGCGAGACGGAACTGCTCGAGCTGCTGCCCGGCTGCGTCGGCTGGATCGCCGGGGTCGAACCGGTGTCGGACACAGTGCTTCAGGCCGCGTCCGGCAGTCTACGCGTCATCAGCCGGAACGGTACCGGAGTCGACAATCTTCCGCTCGAGACTGCCGCATCCCTAGGAATTGCGGTGCACCGCGCCGACGGCGCGAATGCGCGCGGCGTCGCCGAACTTGCAATCGCGCTCATCTTGGCCTCGCTGCGCCACATCCCCTCGCAAAGTGCGAGGCTCAAGTGCGGCGACTGGCATCGCCGACTGGGTGCCGAGATCGGCGGGCGGGTGGTGGGCATTGTCGGCTGCGGCGCGGTGGGTCAGCTCGTCGCGCGGGCCGCCTTGGGCCTCGGCGCGCGGGTGATCGGTTTCGATCCGTTTCCGAACTCGTTTTTCCAACCCGAAGGTCCGTTCCGCTGGTCGACGTTGGACGAGCTGCTGGACGAGGCGAACGTGGTCAGCCTGCATTGTCCGCCGCCTCCCGACGGCAGGCCCCTGCTCGCCGCGGAGCGGCTGGCGCGCATGCAGCGGGGCGTGCACATCGTCAACACCGCACGCGCTGGCTTGGTCGACGAGGCGGCGCTGCTGGCGGCTTTGAACGCCGACCAGGTTGGCGGCTATGCCACTGACGTCTTCGCCACCGAGCCGCCCGAAGCCTCACCGCTGCTGTCGCATGAGCGCGTCATCGCGACGCCGCATATCGGCGGCTTCACGTCCGAAAGCGTCACCAACGCGACAGTGGCCGCGGTGGACAACCTCGTCCGAGCCCTTGCCGGATGAGACCGCGACCGCAGACGATCGAGCGCGCGCTTGCCGATGAGCTCGGGCGGCCACATCGCGGGCTGTCGCTCTTCTGGCTCGGCCAGGCGGGTTTTCTCCTCCGGCAGGATGAGCGCGTCATCCTGATCGACGCTTACCTGTCCGACAGCCTGGCGGAGAAGTATCGTGGGCAGCGTTTCGACCACCGCCGGATGATGCAGGCACCGATCGCGCCCGATGGACTGCCTCGGGTCGATCTCGTGCTCTGCACGCATCGCCACGGCGATCACATGGATCCGGACACTCTGAAGGCGCTGGCGGCGCGCCATCCCGGCTGCCGGTTCGTCGTGCCCGCCGCCGAGCTGTCGCATGCGTCCGGGCTCGGATTGCCGGCCGACCGGCTGGTCGCGGCGGATGCGGGCGTAGCGTTGCAGCCTGTCGAGGGCGTTCTGATCATGCCGGTTCCGGCGGCCCATGAGACCCTGCGTCGCGACGACGCCGGCCGTCATCACTTCCTCGGCTACGGCGTCTTCGTCGGCGGCATCAGGCTGTATCACAGTGGCGACTGCGTCCCGTATGCGGGTCTCGCCGACCACGTCCGCTCCCTCCGCGCCACGCTGGCGCTGATGCCAGTCAATGGCCGGGACCAGACACGCGCGGACGCCGGTGTCCCTGGCAACTTCACGCTCGAAGAAGCGGTGGCCCTTTGCCGCGACACGCAGATCCCTGACCTGATCCCGCATCATTGGGGCATGTTCGCGTTCAACAGCATCGAGGCGAACGCCATCGACGCGCTGGCCAGCGTCAGCGCGCAACCCAGGATCCTGCGTCCGGCGCTCGATTGCTGCCACCGCGTAGAGTAGAGCAGACCGCGTGGTCGAACGATCTCCCAAGCCTCTCCCGTCCGCGCCGCGCAAGCCGGCGCACTCGTCGGCCGGACGCAACGTCCTCGAGCACATCCTGCTCAGCCTGCCACAGCTCCGGCCGTCCGAGCGCAGGGTCGGCGAAGCGGTGCTATCCGACCCGGCCGGTTCGATCGGCGCGAGCATGTCGGGTGCGGCACGCGGCGCCGGTGTGAGCGAGCCCACCGTCATGCGTTTCTGCACCGCGCTCGGTTTCGAGAGCTACCAGGATTTCAAGCTGCGCCTCGCCCAAAGCGTGGCACTCGGCATGCCGGCGACCCAGTCCGTTCTCGACATGACCGACACGCCGCAGACGCTGACCGACAAGGTCTTCGACTACACGATGAACAGCCTCGATTGGGCGCGCAAGCAGATCGATCATGAGGCGGTCGCGGTCGCGATCAACATGCTCGTCGAGGCCAGGCGGATCGAATTCTTCGGCTTCGGCGCCTCCTGGATCGTGGCCGCGGACGCGCAGCAGAAGTTTCCCCTCTTCGGCGTGCCCTGCATGGTTCATCTCGACGACCATCAGCAGTTCATCGCCGCCTCGATGATGCAGGCAGGCGACGTCGCGGTCGCCATTTCCAACACCGGCCAGACGACCGGATTGCTCGAGATCGCGGAAGCGGCGCGGGTGGCGGGTGGCAAGGTCATCGCGCTGTCCGGCAATCGCGACGGCGCGCTCGCGCGTCATTGCGACCTGATGCTGCTGATCGAGACGCTCGAAAACACCGACGTCTACACGCCGACCATCTCGCGTCTGGCCGCGCTGACGGTGATCGACGTGCTCGCGGTCGGCGTGGCGATGCGACGCGGCGCGGCTCATCAGCAGCGTATTTCCGAGATGAAGAAGCGTCTCGCCGCCATGCGGAGTGGGCGAGCCCCGACGGGGCCGACGCGCCCGTCCTGAGGCGACCGCGCCGGCGACTAGGTCAAGCCCGTCTCGGTCGGTCTCGACTGATCCGGATCGCGCGCGTGGCTCAGCGCATGCAGCGTCGGTGACAGGATCGCCGTCGTCTCGCGATAGCGCTCAAGCGCCTCGCGGTAGCGCCCGTGGGCGGCGAGATCGGGCTCGACGTGCCGGCCGGGCTGCGCCGCCGCCGCCGCCGCCACACGCAGGTCGGAAAACAGCCCTAAGGCCGTGGCGGCCGCGGCGGCCGTGCCGACGATGGTGAGGTTTTCCTCGGCGGCCAACTGAACCGGCAAGCCGATCGCGTCGACGGTCGCCCGCAGCCAGAGCTCGTTCTTCCGGAAACCCCCGGAAGAGACGACCAGATCGACCGGGACCCCCAGCGAGACGGCCTGTGCGACGACGTTGGCCGATGCCAGCGCGACGCTCTCCACCGCGCTTCGGTAGATCGCCGGCCGGTCGTGATCGAGCGACAAACCCATCAGCGCGCCACGCAGGTGCGGATCGCGATAAGGCGTCCGATTGCCCATGAAGTAATCGAGCATCAGCAGGCCGGTGCCGCCGACCGGATGGGCCGCCGAGGCAGCGATCAGGTCGCGTTCACCCGCCTCGTCGAGCTGAAAGATTTTCCGGCTCAGCCAGGACAGGACTGAGCCTGCCGAGACCTGGCCACCCTCTACCATCCACAGCCCATCGATGAGAGCGTTCGGGTAAGGTCCCCAGAAGCCGGGAACCGGTCGTTCGGCCGCCAAGTGGAACAGGTGAACCACCGAGGTGCCCCCGATCATCAGCAACTTGCCCGGATCGATCGTATCGGCGCCGAGGATCCCGATATGCGCGTCGATGCCGCCCTGGGCGAGCACCGGTCGTCCGCGCAAACCGAGTTGCGATGCGGCCTCCTGCGAAACCCGCCCGATCGGCGCACCCACCGGTAGGATCCATCCGGGCAGGCGGTCGACCAGCCCGGGTACGCCGAACTCGTCATAGATCTCGGCGACGAAGCACGACCGTCCGCCGTCGTAGTTCCATTTGCAGGTGGCGTTCATCCGCGACCCGACCCAGTCACCTGACAGCTGGAAGTTAATCCAGTCCAGACACTCGCAGATGATCGCCGCCTCGGCGTAGATCGACGGTTCGTGCGCGGCCAGCCACATTGCTTTCGGCACCAGCCATTCCGCCGCATCGCCGCCGCCACTGTGCGCGAGCACCGGATGGCTGCTCCGGGCGGTGCGGGCCGCCTCCTTGCTTGCCCGACAATCCATCCAGAGCAAGGCGGGGCGCAGCGGCCTGCCGTCGCGGCGGCAGGCAACCACGGTCGACGCGGTGGTCGCAGCCGCGACGGCCGCGACGTCTGGGTATCCGGCCTTCT
This sequence comes from uncultured Acetobacteraceae bacterium, assembly GCA_964249235.1. Taxonomy (GTDB): domain Bacteria; phylum Pseudomonadota; class Alphaproteobacteria; order Acetobacterales; family Acetobacteraceae; genus CAXTPV01. Next base: position 50,779 of record CAXUBM010000001.1, read on the forward strand.
CGATCGTGCGTCGCGTCGCCCAGCAGAGAGCTCTCCACCAATCGTCGGGCTTCTGTTCAGCCCAGCCCGGGTGCGGGTGCGTGGTCGGATAGAGCGCCTCGTCCATGGCGATGATCGAGCGCTTGTCCGGATCGAACAAACCGACGCGGACGCCACCGGTGCCGAAATCGAGACCGAGGAGAAGGCTCACGTCCGACTCAGGGCTGCACCATGACCTTGGAGATGAATTCGTTCCTTTGCTTGAACTTGAGGATCGTGTCCGACAGCGCCTCCAACCCCGGCTCGTGCGTGATCATGAATTCCCAAGCGAGTTCGCCTGAGCCGAGCTTCTCGAGCGTGGTCGTCCATTGCCGGCCAGGAAAGGGCGCGCCGAACGAGTTCCAGGCGCCGTGAAGGGTGATCTCCTGCCGAAGCATATGGCTGAACGTCGCGAGCTCCAGCGAGAGATCCGCTGTCGGGATCCCGATGAAAACGACGTGGCCGCCAGGCGCCGCGAGGCGGACGGCCAGGTTGACGGTCGCCGGAACGCCCGCGGCCTCGACGAGAAGATCGCAGGCCGGCACGTCCGGGGTCGGATGATGGCTGAGAAAGGTGTGGGTGGCCCCCGCGATGCGTGCCTGCTCGAGTTTCTGCTCGGAGACGTCGACGGCGACGATGGCTGACGCCCCCATCAGCCGCATCCACTGAATGGCGAAGAGACCGATCGGGCCACACCCGACAACACCGCCGGTTTGACCGACCGTCAGCGGCGCTTTCCAGACCGCGTGCAGCGCGATCGACGCCGGATCGGTCATCGCGGCCGCGCGGGGGTCGATCCCGCGCGGCGCCTTGAGGAGGTTGCCGCGCGGCACGGCCACATACTCGGTGTAGGCGCCGTCTCGGCGGCTGCCAAAATAATCGTAGTGCAGGCAGCGAGAAAAATTGCCGGTCAGACACTGCGTGCATCGACGACATGGAATCAGGGGTGCGACCGCGACCAGCTCGCCCATCGCATAGTCCTCGACCTCAGCACCGAGCTCGACGATGTGGCCCGAGAACTCGTGGCCGCAGATGATCGGCATTCGGTGCGCACCCTTGGTGAGCAATCGCGGAATATCGGACCCGCAGACGCCGCACGCGGCGACTTTGACCAAAACCTCGTCCCGCTCGACGGCCGGCTTGGGCACGAACTCAATACGAAGATCACCCGGTTGGTGCATGACCATCGCACGCATTATCGCAGCCTCCTATCTTGCCAACTGAGTATCCTATGGGCCGCATCCTGTTCGCTCATACTTCGGACCCCTAGGCACGTTGGGCGAAATAAGGAATTCGAGTAACGATGCACGTGGCCGCGTCCCAGTCCAGGGACCGCTTCCTTCGTCAAAACAAGGTCGAACGAGTCATCTCACTGAACTCTGCGCGACCCTCTGCACCGTTCGGCCTCCACGCACGCGTTTGTAGTTTGACTACACGTGTCGTCCAGCGTCAACGCCGAGGGACGCTGCCGCGTTTGTGCCCTAGGTGCTCAGTCCCACCGTTTGGTGGAGCGGGTTTGAGGTGAATCGCTCTGGCTCGTTTTGTCAGGCCCGGCGGCGGACGGCTTCGAATAGCGTCAGCAATTCTTCACCGTGTGGACGCCGCCCACGCCGCCGGTGCGACGGAACCCGCCGCTCCGAAGGGCTGAGCGCCCGCGCCCGACGGCGGGGCCGGGTTGGCGTTGGCGAGCCGGCCGACTTTCGTCTAGTCTCGTCGCAGAAACGGTTTGGAAGCCGGCGCTCGGTCCGAGAGGAGGACGTTGTCTGCCATGAGTGCGTTCCTGTTGCGCGCGACGATCTGGGACGGCGTTGCGGACGAGGCCTATCGGGGCGAAGTCCTGATCGAGGGAAACCGGATCAGGACGGTCGCGAGGGCCCCCGACCGGATCGGCGTCGAGAACGCGTCGGAAGTGTTGGACGCGGGCGACCTCTTCCTGATGCCGGGTCTGGTGGAAGGCCATTGCCACCTCTCCTTCGTGGGCGTGTCGGCCAACAAGGAACTGGGCGAGATCCCGGTGGAGGAGCACTTGCTCCGGACCTGCCGCAACGCCACCCTGCTGCTCGATCACGGCTTCACCAGCGCCTACTCGGCCGCGTCCGCCAAGCTGCGTCTCGACGTTGTGGTCAAGGACGAGATCGAGAACGGCCACCTCGCCGGACCACGCTACCGGACTGCAGGCCCCGAGATCACCGTGACCGGCGGCCTCGGCGACGAGAACCGCCAGGGTATCGCCGCCGAAAGCTTCGGCATGGTCGCTGATGGCGCGGACGCGATCCGCCGGGCGGTGCGGCTGTGCATTCGCGAAGGCGTCGAGAACATCAAGATCAACATCTCCGGCGACGAGTTCACCAGCCACGTCCGCGCCGAAGCCGTTTCCATGACCGCGGGCGAGGTCGCCGCCGCGGTGGAGGTCGCGCACGAATGGGGCCGGCGGGTGTCCTGCCATTCACGCGCCGCGGGCGCGGTCAAGCGCGCGGTGCGCAGCGGCGTGGATTGCATCTACCATTGCGATTTCGCCGACGACGAGGCGATCGACATGCTCGTCGACGCGCGCGACCGCATCTTCGTCGGACCCGCCTTCGGCCTCGTCCACAACGCGGTCTTCGAAGGCGATCGCGTCGGGATGAGCCGCGAGACGATCGAGCGGATGGGCCTGCCGCGCAAGCTGGAGGCGACCTGCCGCGTCTATGAGCGGTTGCGCGCTTCCGGCCTGCGGGTGGTGATCGGCGGCGACTACGGCTTCACCCTGACGCCCATGGGGCAGAACGCCCGCGACATCGGCCATTTCGTGCGCTTCTTCGGCTACACGCCGGCCGAGGCGCTCCGGTGCGCGACTGCGGTGGGCGGCGCCCTGATGGGCTACCCGGGCGAGCTCGGCGTGATCAGGCCGGGGGCGCTCGCCGATCTGCTGCTCGTCGACGGCAACCCGCTCCTCGACCAGTCGGTGCTGGTCGGGCCAGACCGGCTGGTGATGATCATGAAGGACGGCCGGATGCATCGCGATCCGCGGCCGGTCCTGGCCCGGCGCCGGCGGGTCGCGGCCTGACGCGATGGCGGGCGTTCCCGCGCTGTCAATGCGCGGCATTTCGAAGTCCTTCCCCGGCGTTCGGGCGCTCCAGTCCGTCGATTTCGACGTCGCCGCCGGCGAAGTGCACGCGATCTGCGGCGAGAACGGCGCCGGCAAGTCCACGCTGATCAAGATCCTCGGCGGCATCGAGGCGCCCGACGAGGGCACGATCCTGATCGGCGGTCGCGAGGTGCGGTTCAGGCATCCGGTCGAGGCCTGCCGCGCCGGCATCGGCATCATCCACCAGGAGCTCAGCATCCTCCCCGACCGGACGGTGGCCGAGAACATCCATCTCGGCCGCGAAGCCCGCAGGCGAGGCTTCCTCGACCGTCGGGCGATGCGTACGCAGGCTGCGGCGCTGCTCGCTCGGCTCGGTTCGAACGTGTCCCCGGACGCGAGCGCGGGTTCGCTGTCGGTCGCCGAGCAGCAGATCGTCGAGATCGCCAAGGCGCTGGCGCACGAGCCGTCCATCCTGGTGATGGACGAGCCGACGGCCGCGCTGGACGGCAAGGATGCTGCCCGCTTGCTTGGCCTGATCGGCTCGTTGCGGGCCGAAGGGGTCGCGATCGTCTATGTCTCACACCGGATGGCAGAGATCGAGCAGGTCGCCGGGCGGGTGACGGTGCTCAAGGACGGCCGGCGCGTCGCGGCGGAGCCGATCGGGGCCATGCCGGCCAGACGCATCGTCCATCTGATGGTCGGGCGCGAGCTGTCCGACTTCTTTCCGCCCCGGCGCGCGACCGCGGGAGCCGAGCTCCTGGCGATCGAGGGCGGCGGCAACGCGCGTCTGCACGATATCACGCTCCTTGTCCGGCGCGGAGAGATCGTGGGCGTCGCGGGCCTCGAAGGATCGGGCAAGTCGGCGCTGGCGCGCGCCATTCTCGGCGACGAGCCCTTCACCCGCGGCACGATGCGCCTGGACGGCACGAGGATCGCGCCTGCCAGGGCGAGGCGCGGCATCGCGGCCGGAATCGGCTACCTGCCCGATGACCGCAAGCGCGACGGCCTCGTCCTCGGCCAATCGGTGCGCGACAACGCGGCGCTGACGGTGCGTGCCTTCCTGCAGCCCCTGCGCGCCCGGGGGGCGGGCGGAACCTCCGACGGGGCGCTCGACGCGCGGTTGCGCGCGCTCGAGGTCCGGGCGGGGAGTTTCGGCGGCGAGGTCGGCACCCTGTCCGGCGGCAACCAGCAGAAGGTGATCATCGCCCGCTGGCTGGCCCGCGATCCGGCGCTCCTGGTCTTCGCCGAGCCGACGCGGGGCATCGACGTCGCCGCCAAGACCGCGATCTACCGGACCATGCGGGCGCTTGCCGACGAGGGCCGCGGCATCCTGATGATCTCCTCGGATCTGCCGGAGATCGTGGGCGTCAGCGACAGGATCCTGGTGATGCGCGAGGGCGGGCTTGCGGGCGCCCTGCCGGGCGGCGCCGGCGAGGACGAGGTGATGGCGCTCGCGGTCGGCGTCAGGGAGCCTGAGCCCGCGTGAGTTCGCGCGTCCCGTTGCTGCTCCTCCTCCTGTCCGCCGTCCTTTACGTCGGGGCGGCGCTCGCCACCCGCTCGGCCGCGCAGCTCGCGCCCGGCGCTCTGATCGGCCTGTCGGAGCGCGCCGTGGCGCTCGGGATCGTCTCGCTGGGTCAGACGATGGTGATCCTGTGCGGGTCCATCGACCTTTCGGTGGGCAGCACGATCAGCGTCGCGGCGGTGCTCGCTTCCCTGATCATGGCCGGCCGGCCGATCATGATTGCTCCGGCGGTCGCCGCCGTTCTGCTGGTCTCGGCGGCGGTGGGAGCGGTCAACGGCCTGCTCATCGCCCGCCTGCGTGTCAGCCCGCTGATCGCCACCCTGGCCTTCGGGCTGATGATCCAGGGCGTGCTGTCCTCCACCTTCAAGGATTTCGCCGGCTCCGTACCGGAATCCTTCGAGGCGGTCGCCTATGGCGCGATCGGTCCGGTGCCCTGGTCGGTGGTCGCCCTCGGCGGGCTGATCATCGCGGGCGCGGTGCTTCTGCGCGCCACCCGCTTCGGGGCGCATCTGTATGCCGTGGGGGGGAATGCCGCCGCCGCGCGCATGGCGGGAATCAGGACCGGGCGCGTTCTGGTCACCGCCCACGTGCTGTGCAGCACCATGGCCGGGCTGACCGGCCTTTACCTCGCCAGCCGGCTGCGGTCCGGCGCGCCCTGGATCGGCCGCGACGGGGTGTATGACCTCGAATCGATCGCAGTGGTGGTGGTCGGCGGCAACCTGCTCGCCGGCGGGCGCGGCGGCGTTTGGGGCACCGTCGCGGGCGTCCTGTTCTTCGCCGTGCTCGACTCGCTGTTCAACATGCTCGACGTCTCGGCCTATCCCAAGCAGCTTCTCCGCGGCCTGATCGTCGTCGCCGCCGTGGCCGCCACCTCGCTGCGCAGCCGCGAGAGCGTCGCTTGAGAGGCGGCGCGAGCGGCACGCCGCGCTTCCTGCCGTTCGCCGGGCGGATCGCCGAGCGGCGCATCCTCGCCCGTGTCAATGCCGGGCTGGCCCTGTTCGTGGTGCTCTACGCGGTCGTGGGCATTCTTCAGCCCTTCTATCTCGAACCGCCCGCCTTTCTCAATTTCCTGCGCCGCTCGGCGCCGCTCGCGGTTCTGGCCTCCGGCCAGCTTTTCGTGCTCGTCACCGGCGGCTTCGACCTGTCCGCGGGGTCGACAGCCACCCTGACCGTGATCGGCGCCTCCATGCTCACCGACGGCCAGCCGGGGCGGACGGGGCTGGCGGTCGCCGCCCTCTACGCGATCGGCCTGGCGGTCGGGCTCTGCAACGGGCTTGCCGTGACCCTGCTCAGGGTACCGTCCATCATCGCCACTCTCGGCATGCTGCTGTCCCTGAACGGCCTGGCCCTGTGGTGGTGCGGAGGGTCGCCGCGAGGCTACCTCCCGGACAATTTCCGCATGTTCGGCCGCCTGACTCTGCACGGGGTGCCGGTACTCGGGATCTTCCCGATCGCCGTCGCCGTGCTCGCCGCGGTCGCGGGCGGCGCCTGGTGGCTCCTGCACCGGACGGTCTTCGGCCGGCTCGTTCTCGCCGTGGGCGACAATGCGCGCGCGGCCGAACTGGCCGGCGTTCCCGTCCGTGCCACCCGGGTCGCCGTGTTCGTGCTGTCTTCCCTGTCGGCGGTCACGGCGGGGATCATGCTCGGCGGCTTCGGCGGCGTGTCCGTCGACGTGGGCGCCGGGCTCGAGCTGCAGGCGATCGCCGCCTGCGTGATCGGCGGGGCGCGGCTGATGGGCGGCCGCGGCACGGTGGTCGGGGCGGTGTCGGGGGCACTCGCGCTGTTCTCCCTATTCACGCTGCTCAATCTTCTCGGACTGCCGCAGGCCTTGCGCGACACCGCGCAGGGCCTGGTCCTGATCGCCGCGGCGGCTTCCGGCGCACGCGGGACCACGCGTCAGACGTGAGTTGCCTAAACGGCGGTCAACGTTGCAAGATCAGGACAAAACCTTGGGGGATACGACCATCATGCGGCCGCTCCTGTTCTCTGCCTTTTTGTGCGGCGCAGCCCTGGCCTTCGCGGCGGGCGCCAACGCGCAGGCCTTCGACCAGGCCAAGTTCGATTACGCGCAGAAGCTGCTCGCGATGACGCCGCAGGGTCCGGCCGGCAAGCCCTGGATACAGAATCTGGGCGGCCAGGATGTCGACACCAGCCGCTATAAGAAGCCCGGTCCCTATGACGTCTGTTTCTCCAATGCCGGCGTCGACAACCCCTGGCGCGTCGTCGGCTGGACCGACATGCAGGCGCAGGTCCAGCTTCTCAAGGCCGACATCAAGTCTTTCCGTGCGGCTGACGCGGAAGGCAAGGACGACAAGCAGGTCTCCGACATCGGGTCGTTCGTCAGCAGTCACAAATGCGACGTGCTGATCGTCTCGCCCAACACCACCGCTGCGCTGACGCCGGCCATCGAGGCCGCCTGCAAGCAGCTTCCGGTGGTCGTGTTCGACCGCGGCGTGCTGACCAGATGCCCGGTCACTTTCGTCAATCCGATCGGCGGCTATGGCTGGGGAATCGTGACGGCGAACTTCATCGCCGAGCACCTGCCGGAGGGCGGCAAGGTCCTGGCGCTGCGCATCCTGCCGGGCGTGGACGTGCTGGAGGACCGCTGGGCGGCGGCGGATCACATCTTCAAGCTGCACGGCGTGAACGTCGTGGGCGCGGAGTTCACCAGCGGCGACAACGCCAAGACCAAAAGCGTCGTCGAGGACTACATCAATCGTTACGGCAAGATCGACGCGATCTGGATGGACGCGGGTGCGACGGCGGTCGCGGCCCTCGAAGCCTTCGAGGACAACGGCCAGCCCTACCCGATCGTCACCGGCGAAGACCAGATGGACTTCCTGCTCAAGTGGAAGCAGCAGCACCTGACCGCCATCGCCCCGTCCTATCCCACCTATCAGTGGCGATCGCCGGTCATCGCCGCCGTCCGGCTGCTCAAGGGCGAGCCGATTATCGGCCCGACGTGGAAACTGCCTCAGCCGACGATCACGCAGGCCACGCTCGATCGCTATGTCGATCCGAAGATGCCGCCGCTCTTCTATGCGATGTGCGGCTGCCAGGACATGCCGGGCTTTCCCCAGAAATGGGGCGGGAAGTAGCGCGTCAGCCGAAAACGCGGCGCAGGTGGGCGAGGCCGTCGATAGCCAGACGGTCCTCGCTTTCCGCCAGATCACGCCAGAGTGCCACCGCGCGCGCGATGCTCCTGATGTTCGGGTTGAAGGCCTCGATCACCACCGGTCCCGAAAAGCCGATCTCGTCGAGGGCGGTTCGGATCTCGTTCCACGGCAGGTGATCGTCGCCCGGCGTGCCCCGGTCGCTCGCGCAGGCGTGGAACTCGAAGACGCGCGCCCCGGCCTGGCGCAGCGCGCGCGGGATATCCTTCTCCTCGATGTTCATGTGGAACGTGTCGAGCAGCAACCCGAGACTGTCGCTGCCGACCGCACGGCACATTTCGAGCGCCTGCTCGGTCGTGTTGACCAGGTCGGTCTCGAACCGGTTGATCGGTTCCATCGCCAGCCGGACACCCCTTGCCTCGGCCTGCCCGACGACGCGCGACAGGCTGTCGACCGCGCGCCCGCGCTGCGCCGCCCGCGCGACGCGGTCGAGTAGCCGGGCGTTGCCGACGCAGCTATGCATTGGGCCTGACACGAGAGGGGCGCCGAGGGCGCCCGCGATCTCCACGCAACGCGCGAGATACTGCCGCGCGTTGGCGCGGACCGCCTCGTCCTCGGCGCTCATGTCCCGATCAGGCCCGAACGCGCCGCATACCGTGACGCCAAGCCCGGCCGTCTCCAGGCGGCGGGCGATCGCGTCCGTGTCGATCGTGTCGGGATCCTCGACGCAGATCTCGATCAGGTCGAAGCCGAGATCACGGACCTTGCCGATCAGGTCCAGCGTCGCGCCCGAAAACGGCGAGACCCAGATGAACGTGCTGGCGCCGAGCTTTCTGCCGCGTCGCGCGCCCTCCACCATCGGCCGCCTCCGGTCCCCTCGTGCGTGGCCAATCGTGCGCCCGGGGCGGTCGTCCGGCAAGAACGAAGGCTCGGCGTAGCAATCCTGTCCTGCTGCATGCTGAGGATCTCCGGATCGCCTCCCAGGTTGCCGATCAGCTCGACGCGGTGGACGAACATGTCCATGATCTCATTCCTTGATTTCTCAATTGTGAGAAGGCGGTGTCCCGGAAACCGTGCCGGGCGTTGTCCTCTCGGATGCGGTCGAAGAAAGCCGGAAAGCTAGACCGAGCGGCTCCTTGCGGGAGCGCAGCGATGCGGCAGCGCTGCGAGCCGTAGGCGCCGTGTCTTGCACGCCGGGATGCGGAAGCGGGACAGGACCCGGCTTGGCCACCGGCAGCACTCGTGAGAGAACCGGTGGTAGGGGCCTGAGCGGGATCGGGCAGGCATCGCGCTGGAGGATCGGTCGCGCTCCAGGATCTCCAGCGTGTGTTCGCGGTTGCTTATGCCGAGCGCTTCGGCGCGAGCGATGCAACGCAGGGCGACCTCGCGCGGCGGCGTCCTCCAGGAAGCCTCGTGCGCCCCTGCGCCAGCATCATAAACGCCAGGGCAGGCCGGCATCGGTCGGTTCAGGGTCGAGCGGTGGTCCACCGTTGTGGCCCGACATCGGGTCAGCCATCCGGGCGGGCCGGTCCAAGTCGCGATCAGGACGCTAGATCATTTGTCTTGAAGGCAGGGTTCCTTCATTGCTGACCTCTGCAATAGGGCGCTTAAAAAGCTCCTTCAGCAAGGATGCCACGGCTTCCGGCCTCTCGATCGGAGGAAGATGACCGCAGTCGGGAATCACGTGAAGCGTTGATGCAGGCGTGAGCGTGTGGATCTCTAGGGACAGCCCGACGGGTGTCATGCGGTCGTCCGAACCGACAATCACCGCGGCTGGAACGACGATGCGCCTTAGTACTTCGCGCAGATCACCGCGCGCCATGACGGCACGGTTCTGCCGAATGTAGGTTTTGGAACCAACTCGAACGCTCATTTCCGCCAGCTCAGTGCGAACGAGGTTTGACGCCGATGCATGAACAAGCTTGCCGAGGCTGCCTTCCGCCAGCCGCCTGAAGTCGCCGCTGATCCCGACGACGGCGTTGGTCAAGTGGCGGTATACCTTCTGCTCCCAGGGATCAGGCCGGGCCATCGTATCCACAAGCGCCAGTCGTGTTACGCGCTCGGGCGCGATCCTCACCATCTCCAGCGCCACCATCCCGCCCATCGAAAGGCCGGCCAAGCCGAAGTGCGGCGGTGCTTGGTCGAGAATGCGGCGCGCCATACCCACCAGGGTGTCGTCAGTGAGCGTATCGCCTACATGACAGCGGACTTCGTCGCCCAACGCCGTGATCGTCCGCCGCCACACGGCCGCATCGCTGCCGAGCCCCGGCACCAGAACGAGAGTTTGCGTTGCCATGTGAGCCGCCTTGACCAAACAGGCCAAGCCGTACACCTTCAACTACGGTTGAAGGTCAAGAGCATGCGCATAGGCGAGCTCGCAAAGCGGGGCAGCGTCAGCACATCGAAGATCCGCTTCTACGAAGCTCACGGCCTCCTGTCGTCTGCCACGCGTCTTGCGAACGGCTACCGCGACTATGACGGATATGACCTTCAGGTTCTTACCTTCATCGGTCGAGCTCAAAGCCTTGGGTTTACTCTCTCCGAGATTGCCACGCACCTGAGCTCGCCCGAGAAGGTCGGGCGCAAGGCGCAGCTACAGGCCCGACTTCAAGCCAAGCTGGCCGAGTTGGACGCTCACCTGGAGGAGGTGCGGATCCGTCGCGCGGTGATCTCGAGCCTAATCGAGGAGATCCGGGCGCTCGCGCCGCTTGAATTGAGGTCTTGATCGCAAAAGCGTGTGCTCTGCACGCCATCTTTGGACCACCCGAAGGTAGAGCTTTCAGAGGAGCCACGGGGCCTCAATTCGGTCGACCCGCAGGGCAGCGATGAAGGGCATCGTGTTCCAATGGCCCCACGGCACCTTGGATCGCAGCCTGGCGCCGCGCGGTGCCAGCCGCGGAGCGGCGCCATGTTGGAGGGGCCACTGCGCTCGCTGCCGGGCGACATGCCGCCGTTCTTGACCGCGCCACCACGCGGTCCCGCAGATCCATCGAATAAGGTCGCGCCATGCATGCTGGCCGCCAACCAGCCTGCATGTCGAATTAGATCGAACCCAATTCGGGATTGCAGATCCGACTCGGGCTGAAGCCATCCTCTAGACGATGCCGCCGCCACCGCCCTTGCGCTTGGGGCGAGTGGTGGCGGACGCGGCGCGGTAGGCGCTGGCGCGGTAGGTGGCGAGCGGGTCGATGGCGCTGCCGCGGCGCTGCCTGACGGTGGCCAGGACTGGGCCGACGTCGGTTGTGAAGGCGCGCTTGAGGAGCTGGTTGGCGATCATGGCGTCGTTGTCGGACTGGGCCGCGTCGAGCGCGGCGCGGTCGACGAGGAGGGCCTGGGCGTAGGCGCGCTGGATTTCAACGACCGAGGCGATCAGACTCTCGATCGGGTCGGTCACGTTATGGGACTGGTCGATCATGTAGGAGGGTGCGTGGGCGAAGCGGCCGTCGCGCTCGGCGTCGACGAGTTCGTTGAAGACGAGGAAGAGGCGGAACGGATCGATGGCGCCGGCGTCGAGGTCGTCATCGCCATATTTGGAGTCGTTGAAGTGGAAACCGGCCAGCTTGCGGGCGTGCAGCAGGCGGGCGACGATCATCTCGATGTTGACGTTGGGCGCGTGGTGGCCGAGGTCGACGAGGCAGAGGGCCTGGGCGCCCACTTCCTGGGCGGCGAGCAGGGAGGAGCCCCAGTCCTGGATGACGGTGCTGTAGAAGGCGGGCTCGTAAATCTTGTGTTCGAGGTAGACGTGCCAGTCGGGAGGCAGGGCGGCCGCGATCTGCCTGACGCTGTCGATGTAGCGGTCGAAGGCGCGGGCGAAGTGGGACTGGCCGGGGAAATTGGACCCGTCGCCGATCCAGATGGTCAGCGCCTTGGCGCCGAGCTTCTGCCCGGCTTCGACGCAGGCGATGTTGTGCGCGACGGCCTGGGCGCGGACGGCGGCGTCGGTATGGGAGAGGGAGCCGTATTTGTATGACAGAGGATGGGCGCCGTGGTCGGGGTGGTCCTGGAAGGTGTTGGAGTTGACGGCGTCGAAGCCGACGCCGCGGGTCTCGGCGTAGCAGCGCAGCTCGGCGTAGTCGGAGACTTCGTCCCAGGGGAAGTGGGGGGAGATGGTGGGCGTGGCGCCGGTGAGGCGGTTGATGACGGCGCAGTCGTCGATCTTGTCGTAGACCGTGGCCGGCTCGCCGTCACCGGGGAAGCGGGCGAAGCGGGTGCCGCCGGTGCCGGTGCCCCAGGAGGGCAGGGCGACGGCGAAGCCGGCGACCTTGCGGGCGACGTCTTCGACGTCGATGCCGCGGCGGTCGAGCTGTTCTCCGAGCACGGCGAAGTCGCGTGCGGTTTCGGCTTCGAGCGTGCGGATCCGGTTCATGGCGGGCTCACGGGAGCTGTTGGCAGCAAGGCCGGGGGCGTTGCCCCTGGAGTCCACGCAAGGCTTCGCCCTCGAAACCCAAGGGTCTGGGGGCAGGCCCCCAGCGGGTCCAGGGCAGCGCCCTGGCCTTCCCTGACCGACTCACCGGCTGAAGGCCGGCGCGTGGCCGGCGTCGACGTTGATGATATTGCCGGTGGATTTGCCGGAGCGGCGCTCGTCGGCGAAGAAGGCGATGCTTTCGGCGATGTCCTCGGGATAGACGCCGCGCTTGAGCATGGAGCGTTCGACGTAGACGCGCTCGAGGTCCTCGCGGGTGGTCTTGTTGGATGCGGCTCGCTGGTCGCCCCATTCGCCCTGCCAGATGCGCGAGCCGCGCAGCACGGCGTCAGGGTTGACGACGTTGGCGCGGATGCCGTGGGGGGCGCCCTCGAGAGCGAGGCAGCGGGACAGGTGGAGTTCGGAGGCCTTGGCGACGCAATAGGCGGCGGCGCCGGGAGAGGCGACCATGGCGTTCTTGGACGCGACGAGGACGACCGAGCCGCCGGTGCCCTGGTCCTTCATCAGGCGGAAGGCCTCGCGGGTGACGAGGAAGTAGCCGGTGGCGAGAATGGAGATGTTTCGGTTCCAGAGGGCGAGGCTGGTGTCCTCGAGCGGGGCGGCCGATGCGATGCCGGCGTTGGAGACGCAGATGTCGACGCCGCCGAAGGCGATGGCGGCGTTGCTGTAGAGGTCGGCGATCGCGGCCTCGTCGGTGACGTCGGCCCAGAGGCCGATGGCGGCGTCGCGGCCGAAGGCGGCCTGCAGGCTCGCTTCGGCGCCGGCGAGAACCTCGCGGTCGATGTCGCAGAGGACAACAGCGGCGCCGTCGGCGGCGAGGCGGCGGGCGGTGGCCATGCCGATGCCGCCGGCGCCGCCGGTGATGAGTGCCACCTTGCCGGCGAGCGCGCGGGCTTTGGGCATGCGCTGGAGCTTGGCTTCCTCGAGCAGCCAATATTCGATGTCGAAGGCTTCCTGCTCGGGCAGGCCGCGGTAGGTGGAGACCGAGGCGGCGCCGCGCATGACGTTGATGGCGTTGACGTAGAACTCGGCGGCGATGCGCGCGGTGGCCTTGTCGGCGGCGAAGGTGATCATGCCGACGCCGGGGATGAGGGTGACGACGGCGTTGGGAT
>CAXUBM010000001.1:64066-65990 GCA_964249235.1 uncultured Acetobacteraceae bacterium
CTGCAGCGCTGGTAGTAGGCCGCGTAGCGGGCTCGGTAGTCGGCCATGGCGGGCTCGAGACGGGAGAGCAGGTCGGCGACGGTTTCGGCGGCGGGGTCGAAGGGGAGGATCAGGGGCGCGATCTTGGTGCGCAGGAAATGGTCGGGGCAGGAGGTGCCGAGCGGGCCGAGCGTGCCGAGCATGGCGGAGCCGACGAACTCGAGGACAGCGTCGGAATCGTCGAAATGGCCGAGGCGGGTGATGGCGGAGGCGTCGCGCGGGCGCCCGGCGCAGCGGCCGCGGGGGGCGGGGGGCAGTGCGGCGGCAACCGCCCGGCGGTCCGTCGGGGGGAGCGGAGAGGATCTGGGGCCGCCGAAGGCGGGCCTGCCGGCGGAGCGTTCGGCGAGGAAGGTGACGGCGCGGTTGATGGCGTCGATCGTGGCGTCGTAGCAGGCGCGCTGGGTGTCGGCCCAGGTGAAGAGGCCGTGCGATTCGAGGACCGCGCCTTTCGCATGCGGATGGGCCTGGACGAAGTCGGCGAGCCAGACGCCGAGTTCGAAACCGGGACGGCGCCACCGGATCCAGCCGATCTCGTCGCCGAAGATCTCCTCCGTCAGGGCCTGGCCGTCGGCGGAGGCGGCGATGGCGATGATCGCGTCGGGGTGGACGTGGTCGACGTGGGCGTAGGGGACCAGTCCGTGCAGCGGCGTGTCGATGGAGGTCGCGCGGGGGTTCAGGCCGAAGGTCAGATGCGGGTAGAGGGCGACGATGTCGTCCTCGTGGCCGGGACCGCGGTAGCGGGTGCGCAGCGCCAGGAGCTTGTCGAGATAGAGGGTGGCGAAACCGTCGCGCCGGATCGTGCCGAGGTCGCCGCCGGAGCCCTTGACCCACAGGACGGTGACCGTCTCGCCGGTGAGCGGGTCGATCATCGGGATCTTCGACGAGGTGTTGCCGCCACCGTAGTTGGTGACGCGCTTGTCTGAGCCGAGCAGGTTGGACCGGTAGAGGAGCAAAGCCTCGGGGGAGAGGGTGGCGGCGTGCGCTTCGTCCCAGCGGTGGTCGAGCAGAGGGACCGCGGCGGGAATGGCGTCCATGGTCTGCTCCTGACCTCGGTGTGCTGGCGCGGACGAACGCGCGAGAGTATCGATGGGTGCAGAACCGATCAAGTCCGGTTAAATTTGATCATCGCGACGGAAGGCTGATGGCGGGCAGCGAGGGCGAACGGGTCGCGTTGAGCATGCATCTCCATCCGGGGCAGGCCGAGCATGAGGTGATGCGGCGCTGGCGGGCGTTCATGGCGGACATCATGGCGATCGCGGAGGACGGGGCCGCGGTGGTGGAGAGGCTCGAGCCGAGGTTTCATCTGCCGTGAGCGGGTCGTGGGAGGCCGGGCGGCTGCTGGCGGTGCTCGATGTGGGCAAGAGCAACGCCAAGCTCGTGCTGGTCGATCCGCTGGACGGGATGGAGATCGCGGTGCATCGGCGGCCGAACCGGCCGGTGGTCGGCGGGCCGGTGAGGCAGCTCGATGTGGGCGGGCTCGAGCAGTGGATGTTCGAGACGCTGGCGGGGTTGCCGGAGCGGGCGCGAGTGGGCGCGATCGTGCCGGTGGCGCACGGGGCGGCGTGCGTGATGCTGGACGGGCAGGAAGAGGTGCTGCTGGCGCCGGACTACGAGGACGCGGTGTTCGAGGAGGAGAGCGCCGCCTACGACGCGCTGCGGGACGGGTTCGAGGAGACTTTCTCGCCGTTGTTGCCGCTGGGGCTGAACTTGGGACGGCAGATCCATTGGGTGGAGCGGCGGCTGCCGGAACTGTTCTCGCGGGTCGCGGCGATCATGCCGTATCCGCAATATTGGAGCTTCGTGCTGTCGGGGGTGGCGGCGTCCGAGGTGACATCGCTCGGGTGCCACACCGACCTGTGGGCGCCGGGCACGGGCGGGTTCTCGC
>CAXUBM010000002.1:0-61910 GCA_964249235.1 uncultured Acetobacteraceae bacterium
CTGGAACCGCTGCGCGCCGTGCTGGGGCGCGGCGGCACCGGCAACGGCAGGGGGGTCCTGGTGCCGAAGATGGAGGCGGCGCGGGTGGTGGAAATCGCGCTGCCGGGACGCTACGCGGTGACGCCGCGCTTGGCGCAGGCGTTGAAGAGCCTGCTGGGCGTCGCGATGGTGGAGCAGGTGTGACGTCGGCCGGGACGTAGCGGGCGCTGCCCCTAAGTGCTGGGGTCTGGGGTTCGACCTCAGCGGGTCCAGGGCGGAGCCTTGGCCTTGTGTTGCGGAACGGGATGGGCGATATGGCGGGCGGCGCGGCTTCCGGCCGCGCTAATTCGCACGCGGGTTCTCGTTTCGGTGCGGCCTGGCCGCTCAACGCCCGCGGAGGTTCAACCGATAACGTGGAGTGGCAGCCCGATGGCGATGCCCGATTTTTCTTTGCGTCAGTTGCTCGAGGCCGGTGTGCATTTCGGCCATCACACCCGCCGGTGGAACCCGCGAATGGAGCCCTATCTGTTCGGCGTGCGCAACCAGGTCCACATCATCGACCTGCAGCAGACGGTGCCGATGCTCGACCGGGCGCTGCGCGCGGTGCGCGACGTGACCGCGGCCGGCGGGCGCGTGCTGTTCGTGGGCACCAAGCGGGCAGCGGCGGAGCACGTGGCGGAGGCGGCCAACCGATGCGGCCAGTACTACGTCAATCACCGCTGGCTCGGCGGGATGCTGACGAACTGGAAGACGATTACCGGGTCGATCAAGCGACTGCGGCAGATCGACGACATGTTGGCCGGCGACGTGCAGGGGCTCACTAAGAAGGAAGTGCTGGAGATCACCCGCGACCGGGAGAAGCTCGAGCGTTCGCTGGGCGGGATCAAGGAGATGGGCGGGTTGCCGGATATCCTGTTCGTGATCGATACGAACAAGGAGAAGCTGGCGGTCGAGGAAGCCACCAAACTGAAGATCCCGGTGATCGCGGTGCTGGACAGCAATTCGGATCCGGCGGGCGTGACGTATCCTATTCCGGGCAATGACGACGCGATCCGGGCGATTACGCTTTATTGCGACCTGGTGTCGAGCGCAGTCCTGGACGGGATCTCGGCGGAGCTTGCCGGGTCCGGGCAGGATTACGGAGCGTCGGAGACGCTGCCGGCCGAGATGCTGCCCGAGGCGGTGGACGCGCCGGCGGCCTGAGGAGGAGCAAGACGATGGCCGAGATTACGGCAGCTTTGGTAAAGGAGCTGCGCGAGAAGACGGGCGCGGGCATGATGGACTGCAAGCGGGCCCTGGGCGAGACGGGCGGCGATCTCGAAGCTGCCGTCGACTGGCTGCGCAAGAAGGGTCTGGCTGCGGCAGGGAAGAAGTCGGGCAGGGCCGCGGCCGAGGGGCTGGTCGGCGTTGCCTCGGGAGTGCGCGTGGCGGCGATGGTCGAGGTGAATGCCGAGACCGATTTCGTGGCGCGCAACGAGCAGTTCCAGGCGTTCGTGGAAACTGTGGCGCAGCTTGCGCTTGAGGTCGGCGACGATGTCGAGGCGCTGCGGGGAGCAGCGTTTCCCGGCGGCGGCCGGTCGGTCGCGGACGAGCTGACGCATCTGATCGCCACGATTGGTGAGAACATGGTGATCCGGCGGGCGACGCGGATCGGTGTGGCGGAGGGTGTGGTCTCGACCTACGTGCACGGCGCACTGCGGCCAGGCCTGGGCCGGATCGGTGTGCTGGTCGGCATCGAGGCGCCGAGCGCGTCCGATGCGATCGAGGCGTTGGGACGTCAGGTGGGCATGCATGTCGCGGCGACGCGGCCGGAGGCGCTCGATATCGACGCCGTCGATCCGGCGGCGCTGGAGCGGGAGAAGGCGGTGCTGGTCGAGCAGGCGCGCGCGTCCGGCAAGCCCGAGGCCATCCTCGAGAAGATGGTCGAAGGGCGGATCCGGAAATATTACGAGGAGGTCGTGCTGCTCGACCAGCTTTGGGTGCATGACGGGGAGACCCGCGTCCGCGCGGTGGTGAAGAAGGCGGGCGTGACGCTCAGCGGCTTCGCCCGTTATCACCTCGGCGAGGGTGTGGAAAAGGAGGCGACGGATTTCGCGGCCGAGGTAGCGGCGGCGGCCGGGGTAGCGTCCTCGCAGCCTGCTCAGACGGGCGCTTTGTAGGGGCACAGGGAACGTGGAGTGGGAGGCCGCCGGCATCGTGCTGTCGGTCTCTCCGTTTGGCGAGGGCGATGCGCTCGCGACCATCTTGACGGCGGAGCACGGCGCCTGCCGGGGCCTCGTTCGGGGGGGCCGGTCGGTCAAGTCGGGGCTGGCGACGTGGGATATCGGCAACGTGGTGCGTCTGCGCTGGGCGGCGCGGCTGGCCGAGCAGTTGGGGACATTGTCCGGGGAATGCCTGCGCTCGCCGGGCGCGGCACTGCTGGACACGCCCCTGGAGCTGGCGGCGTTGCGGTCGGCTTGCGCGGTTGCCGAGGGCTCGATGCCGGAACAAGTGCTCAGCCCGAAGATCTATGACGGCATGCTCGAGCTTGTCGGGAGCTTGGCCACACGCCGACGGGGCGTGGCCGAACTGATTCGCTGGGAGGCATTGCTGCTGGCGGAGTTGGGTTACGGGCTCGATCTGTCCGCGTGCGCGGTGACGGGGGTGAGGTCGGGTTTGCGATTTGTCTCGCCGCGATCGGGTCGGGCGGTGACGGAGGAAGCGGCCGGCGAGTGGCGGGAGCGGCTGCTGCGGCTGCCGTCGTTCATGCTTGACGAGACGCTCGACGGTGCCGCCACGCTGCAGGCGCTGTGGGACGGGCTGGCACTGACGGGACATTTCCTGGCGCGTGATGCTTTCGGGCAGCGGCATAGGCCTGTGCCGCCGGCGCGGGATCGTCTGGTCGCGCTGCTCGGCCGGGAGATCGAACGTCAAGCCTCGGCCGGACAGGGAGGATGAGATTTGCGCACGATCACTCTGGGACTACTCCTGGCAGCCTTAGGGCCAGGCGCCCTGGCCGACGACCTCGATCGCGCGGGGCCTTATCGGACGGCGGTCAACGCCGACATCGACGTGCTTGCCGCGGCAAAGGCGCAACCTTCGAGTGCTTGTCTGGCAGCGTTGGACGAGATGCACACCACCGATCGTCAGCTCAAGGAGTTGACCGGGCAGGCTGAGGAGGGCGGATCACCGGCAGTGATCGCCAGCCAGAAGAACGAGATCGGTGTGGCGAGAGACGTCATGGCCTCGGACCTTCAGGAAGCGGCGACGGCATGCCGGCCGGACGCGGAGCAGACGTGCGGTCGTGGGGTGAGCGCCATTGAAAAGCAATGTGCCGCGCTCAAGCGATCCTGGTCGGTGAACCTCCTCCAATAGTGGTTCATCACGAGCGCCCGCGGATGAGGGGCGGGCAGGTTGCCAAATGAAGATCTTTCGTTATCGGGAACGACTTGCCTGAGACGATCTGTGTCGCAACGTGCAATTGGCTTCAGATTGGTGCGATCGGTTGTTGGGAGCTTTAGAGAGGATCGTGGCGCAACAGGTTGATTTGCCAGACTAAACGTTGGCCGGGCGGAGTGTGCGGTTGGGAAGAACTTCCTGCTCGGGGAATTATCTTGCGATAACGCAACATTCTGGCTTGTACGGGCTCGAAGCCTGGGCGACGGTTTGGTGGTTAACCCACTGATCTCGTGAGAAAACCCATGCCGAAGCCGACAAAATGGTCGATGGAACTCGACAGTGCTCTGCACGATCTGCTGGCCAAGCGTCGTGTCAGCCTTCGGGTTGCGGAGCGGGCCCTTGGCGTTAGCCGGAGTGTGCTGGCCAAGCGCGCCTACGTGATTGGAGCACGCCAATTCGATCCTACCCGCGACAGAAATGCCAATAGTTCGGCGCCACTCCCGCCTGGTCATCCAATGACGTGGGGAGCTGTCTGTGAAACCATGTCGGGGAATACTGTCAATTACCCGTTGCCCGTCTTTATGTGGTGAGATGTCGCGAGTATAAAGGTTGCTTGTCTCTCGATCTTACAATGGTTAGGCCCCGAACCGGCACTATGTAGTGTCACTGGAGGTTTTATGATTGGGACGAGATCATCGCCTAACGAGTTTGACGAGGGTAGCGGGACTGGCGTGACGAATGTGATCAGCCGACTTCGGCGGCAGCACGCGGTCGACGTCGTGGAGGTAGAGGGAGTATCGCGCGTACAGGGCGCTCTTGCCGCGCTTCGGCGGGCCGGAGACATCGACGACAGCCATGTCGCGGCGGCCGAACGATGGTACCGGGATTGGGTCATGGGCGTCGAGGGTGCAACCGATCCCAGCGTTCGCCGATCGGGGAAGGCGGCGGACGTGCACGCGGCGATGTTGACGAGGGTTGCCGCATGTGCGCGGTGCAGAGACGTTCGGCGAAGTCTGGGACAGGCTGCCGAACTGCGTCTGCGCCTCATCGTTCTCGACGAGCTCTCGTTTTCCGAGGTTGGGCGTCGATTGATGCCTGGCGACCTCAATGGCCGCAAGAAAGTAGCGGCTCAGACCGCCTTCTTGCTGGAGCTTCTTGCGGAGCACTACCATGTTCGCGACGGCGATGCACGGCGTCGTGTGTCGCCGGCGGTTTCTTAACGGAATCAGAACGTATTGCTTGACCCTGGGTACAACCAGATATACAAAGTTCTCATACTGGCATAAATCGGTCGAAGCTAAGTCGACTGCCAGAAAAGGGGCCGGACTTAGTAGCCCAAAAGCAAACTTCTCTTGTAGGGTTTTCGCCTTGAAGCTCAGGGTCTGCTTGACTGCCGGCGACGTCGTCTTACGTTCCCGGCAGCACTACCTAGTAACCTCCGTCAGATCTGGGATTCTGATGCTGGTTAGAATCAGTTCTCCGGATGGCCCACGACATCGCGCGCACGTTTTTGCACAGGACTGGCCCGAACTCGCACTGAGCGGGCTCGACTGTTTCAACGTGATGTTTGGCTGTGAGCGGATCACACGCGAGGTGCCGACGCGAGTTCGGCGCATCGGCTGTGTCTCCGCCTCTCTCCTTGGTCGCGTAAGGGCTGCGCTGGCGCGTGAAGATCAGGATCGCCGCTTCGAAGACGCCGCTGGTCTTGGAAGCAATCTGATGGCGGTGACAGCTTCTGCGGGGCGGCGCGTGGCGCACGCGCGACACGCCTGATCAGTCCGGCGAGCCAAGTCCGGTCTGGACTCGGCCAAAAGGTGTCGCCAGCGGCTGACGCCGCCAGCTTCGCACCACTCACCTTTGCTGAGGGAGTATTGGACCAGGTCGACATTTTGGAGGTGACGCGGAACGACGAAGGCGTGCTCGGATTGCGGCTTGCTTCTCACCTCGACGGGACGATCGATAAATCTCAAGATCTGATACAAGCAACCTCTCGACACCTCGCTATTGGTGGCCAGGCACCGAGCGGACCAAGCTCCGGAAGAGACTTTTCCTCCTTCGGCGGTTCGGGGCCAGCTGATAAAAAGTATAGCGAGGCTCTGTTGCGCATGGTTCAGGGCAGCAACAGAACCGAGGCGATGAGTTCGAGTAAGCGGATCGACGTTGCCGGTTCCATTCTCGCGATCAGCACCGACGAGGATCCGCCTGTGGTGTCGAAAGGGAGGGCCTCGTGAGAGATGACGCAGCGGGCCGGCCTTACGATCCCGCAATGGGAGATTTACCGCCACGGCTGGCAGCCCGAGGCACGGTTTCGGATCGCCGTTTGCGGACGGCGCTTCGGTAAGAGCTTCCTCGTCGCCGAGGAGCTGCGTCGGGCCGCACGCATGGCTGTCTCACGATCGATCGGCACCGAAAACGAGATTTGGTATGGCGCACCCAACTTTCTGCAAGCCAAGCGGGTGATGTGGTCGCGGTTGAAGCAGACGATCCCGCGCGATTGGCTGCGAGGCGATCCGATTGAGACAAGTTGCTCGCTAAGGCTTGCATCGGGGCATGTGATCCGCCTGGTCGGCCTCGATCGGCACGACAACTTACGTGGGTCTGGGCTCTGGTTCTTTGCGGGTGATGAATGGGCCGATTGCCGACCGGATGCGTGGCTGGAGACAATCCGGCCTATGCTGTCCGTGTCGAGAGGACATGCGCTGTTCGTCGGGACGCCAAAGGGCTTTGACCATTTTTACGATGCCTACCTTCGTGGCCAACCTGGTGGCGAGCATGATTGTAAATCATTTATCTACTCGACTCTCGACGGTGGGAACGTGCCGGAGGACGAGGTAGGGCATGCCGAACGCATGCTTGACCCTCGAACGTTCAGGCAAGAATACAAGGCCAGTTTCGAAACGTTCTCTGGCCGGATCATTTACGCGTTCGACCGACGAGAAAACGTGATGGTGTGCGAGGTTGATCCCAAGCATGATTTGCACGTCGGGATCGACTTCAACATCAACCCGATGTCGGCAACCGTGTGGCAGGAGCGAGGCAGGTCGGCGTTCCAAGTTGCCGAGATCGTCATGCCAACGTCAAACACGGACGAGATGGCTGATGAAATCAGCCAACGGTTCGGCCGCCGCAGCCATGATCCGAGCCGGCCGGATGTCTCGCACATTACTGTCTATCCGGATCCCGCAGGTGCGCAGCGTCGAACATCAGCGCAAGGACGGACTGACATCGGCATACTGGCCGAAAGAGGGTTCAAGGTAGTAGCCCTGTCAAGCCATCCAATGGTCAGAGACCGTATGAACGTGGTGAACGCACGTTTTCAGAGCGCCAGTGGTGATAGAACGGCTTTCGTCGACCCGCGCTGCGTCAAGTCAATTGCTGCTTACGAGAGATTGGCCTACCGCGAGGGTTCTGCCGAGCCCGATAAATCCAGCGGTTACGACCATCTCGTCGATGCCACCGGGTACTACATGTTCGGCAGACATGCGACCACACCCCAGCGATCACAGACGGTCAGCCACAGCATGGGCCGATGAAGCATGGATTGGATTTCTCTGCAGTCTCGATATGTTGTCGATCCGGATTTCCCACAGCGGACGTCGCGGCTCGCCGCGCTCGAAGCGGTTCTGGATGGGCGACAGTATGACGTGTTGCCCTATCCTTTTTCCTGCGAGCGAAGCGCTGCTGGCGAGTATGTTCCCCTCTCAGAACGTAGGCCATCAGTTCGTACTGGCTTGTGCCGAGTGGTCGTCGAGGACTCCGTCTCGCTTCTCTTCAGTGATGGTCATTTCCCGATGATACAGGGGGCGGAGACGAGAACCGTCCAAGCTCTCTCCGGCCTGATCAAGCAAAGTCGCCTGAATGAGACGATGCTCGAGGCAGCTACGCGGGGAAGTGTTGGCTCGACGGCGATCTTGTTCCGTGTCTTCGAGGGTCGTGTGTTCTTCGACGTGTTGCCGACGACCTATCTGACACCGGAATGGGCCGTCGATGATCCGAGGCGGCTGGTGAGGGTGACTGAACTCTTCAAAGTCCTTGGTTCAGACTTATGTGCCCAGGGCTATGACGTCGATCCGATCGGACGTTATTGGTTCAAGCGAATGTGGGACGAGCAGCGGGAGACCTGGTTCGAGCCGAGCCCGGTGGGAAGCGATCGGCCGAAGAGAGTAGATGACGAACGATCCGTGGTTCACGACCTCGGTTTCGTGCCCATCGCTTGGGTCAAGAACCTGCCGGGGCACTCGGCACCCGGCCCAGACGGAGCATGTACGTTCGCACCTGCAATCGATACCGTGATCGAGACCGACTACCTGCTCAGCCAAGCAGGCCGAGGACTGAAGTATGGTTCCGATCCGACCTTGGTGCTCAAAGACAGCGGGCAGGGTGGGATGATGACGCAACGGGTCGGAGGTGCGGCGGCCGCTTTGGTCGTGCCTCCGGAGGGCGATGCCAAACTTCTCGAGATCAACGGCAACGCTGCAGGTGCGGTCCTGGCGCACGCACGCGAGCTTCGTGCCATTGCGCTGGAGGCAATGCACGGCAACCGGGCCCATTCGGATCGGCTCAGCGCGGCTCAGAGCGGCCGGTCCATGGAGCTGATGTGCCAGGGTTTGATTTGGCTGGCCGATCGACTGCGAATATCGTACGGAGAAGGCGCGCTGCTTACCCTGTTGCGGATGGCTTGCACCGCTTCGAGCCGCTTGGCGGGCGGTCTGACGATCATGGGCGAAACCTACGAGGGCCTGTCACCGGACGGACTGGGCCTGCGATGGCCGGATTGGTTTGCGCCTAGTTTCCAGGATCGGCAGGCACAGGCGAACTCCCTATGCATGCTTGTGGAGGCCGGGATCATGAGTCGAGAGACGGCTCTCGGCGCGGTTGCTGCGACATACGACATCGAGGACGTTGGGCGCGAGGCGCAACGGCTCGTTGACGTCACCACTCACGAGGAGGCGAGGCCTGACCAACATGGATGACAAAGACATGCCGGCCGAGTATGTGCGGCCCGCGCAGGAGTCACGCGCGCCACTCGAGGATAGCCGGTCAAGCGACGTCGAATTGATTCGACGCGATGTCGAGGTCTTGCGCCAGGAAGCGCGTTCGGCCCAGGCGGAACGTGACGCCGCGATCGCCGCAGTACAGGCAGAAAGCAATGCGCGCCTGATAAGATCGGAACTTCGGGTCGTCGCCATTAAATCTGGGATCATCGATGTTGACGCGCTTCGGCTGGTCGACTCGAGCGATCTGCGGGTTGGTGCGGACGGTTCCGTCGACGGTGCCGAGGACGCGATTGCGATCTTGAAAGTCAGCAAACCGTATCTTTTCGAGGAGGGTCGATCGACACAGCTCGGTTCCACGACGAGTCCCGCTCGGCGGGTGCCGGCGCCGGCCAGACCGGATCCGGTCGATGCGAGAACGCTTACCCGTGAACAGTGGCAGACGGAGCGTGCAAAGGTGCTGTCGCGAAGCCGGTAGTCTCAATCGTCCAAATAGACTTTTCCCTCATCGAGGTCGGCAGGCCGACCCAGCACGAAAGAGTGAGCAACATCATGGGTATTCAGAACTTTCCGTCGCAGCTCCAGCCGATTGTCCAGCAAGGCTTCCTGGCACGTGAGTTTCAGGACGGTCTGACGTCTCGCCTTGGATTTCGTGCGATCTCCGACCGCGAGACCTTCCCGAACCGGATCGGTGAATCGATTACGAAAACTCGCAAGGGGCTGAAGGCTCCAGTCACCTCGCCAATGTCGCCCTCGTCGAACACGAACTTCGACAACGGGCTATCTCCGTCCAGCTGGTCCGTAGAGCAATATGTTCTGGCCATCAACCAGTATGGCGACACAATCGACTTGAACATGGTTGCGGAAGGCGTCGGCATAGCCTCCCAGTTCCTCGCGAACGCTCGCACGAACGGCGTGCAAGCAATGCAGTCTCTCGACCGCTTGGCGCGTAACGCCCTGTTCGGCGGGACAGCAGGCGGCGTGGGTGGATATCTGGGCGGCAACACTCGGGTCGTAGCGACGCTCGGCTCGGCCGGCGCGGTCGTTCACGTCGATGACATCCGCGGCTTTCAGTCGGTGTTCACCTCTCAGGGGCAGATCGTGCCTGTCGGATCGTCGTCGGGCATGGTCGTCACCGTTGGCAACGATGCCTATACGCTTGTCAACGCGACGGCAGATAGCGTCAACATCTCGACCGCGCCCAACGGCCTTTCGGGAACGCTGACGTTCTCGACGAGTGTGAGCGTGTCCGACGGCACGACGGGTCAGCCGGTCATTGCGGCGACGGCTCCTCTCGTGCTCCGACCCAACGGCCGCTCAACGACTGCTGCCCTCGCCGCCCCACTTGGAACATACGGTGCCTCTAATTTCGTGCCGGGAGACACGTTGGGCATCCAAACCGTGCTGAGCGCTGTCGCGGCGTTGCGCTCGAACAACGTGCCGACAATCAACGGCTCCTATAACTGCTACCTGGATGATGCCCAATTGCTCGGCCTCTTCCGGGACGCGGACTTCAAATACCTCTACCGTGGCGCTTACGGTTCCGAGGCCTACCAAGCTGGTAGCGTGATCGAACTGCTCGGCGTGCGCTTCGTGCCGACCACCGAAGCGCCACAGCAGGTGAGCCTGGGTTCGGGCATGATCCATCGAGCGATCGTCTGCGGGCAGGGTGCTCTCATCGAAGGTGATTTCGCCAACATCGGTAACATGGACATTCCCGATGCCGAGCAGTCGCTGATGGAGGTCGTCGACGGCGTGTGTATGGTGACACGTGAGCCGCTTGATCGGCTCAAGCAGGTCATCGCGCAGAGCTGGTACTGGATCGGTGGTTTCGCGCTGCCGACCGATCTTACGGCCAATACCTCGATCATCCCGACTGCGACGAACAGCTATCTCAAGCGCGCTGTCATCGTCGAGAGCCTCTAGTCACCTGAGTTCGTCGTCTCGTCGGCTGCGATGCCGGCGAGACGACGCTGCTCGCAAGTGATGGGTGCGGCAAGGCTCACCACGCCAAATCGTCATGCTTGGTCGAGAGAACGCCATATGTCCGGTGTCAGCGCTTCTCCGCTCTCCGATGCCGAGCGGACCGATGTTCGTCGCTTCTGCGGCTATCCCGCTTACGGTTCGGGTCAGACAGGGTTCGAGTCGTGGCGCTTCTTTCAAGCCTACGGCTCACTTGAATACCGTATGACAAATCTCTCCGGGAGCGAGGTGTCCGTCGTTCGAAGTTATCTTGCCCAGCTAAACACGCTCGAAACTGCGCTCGTCGGTTCGGGGCAGAACCTCGATACCGATCAAGCTGCCGTCTGGCGGCACAATCGCAATGAAGTGGGCGATCGATCGGCGCTGTTGGCTGCCTGGAGCTTGAGGCTTTGTCGGTTTCTGGGTGTTCCTCTAGGCGCCGGTCTTCAGAACCAAGCCGAAGTCAAGATCTAGCCGGAGACCTTAGATGTCCAGTCCCGCCTCTTTTTTTTCCGGATGGATTGGCTTCGGCAGTGGGCTGACGTCCCTCACTCTCACTGAGCCGACCGATACAGGATACGTGCGTCGTCCGATCACTTATGCGCCGATCGACGGTGCCTGCGTCCGAGACATCAGTGCGGGGTCGGTTGGACCAGCAACGATTGCATGGACTTCGCTCTATCTGGCGGGACTATTCGACGCACAGGCCGACGGGAACCTGCTGGCGGTCATCCCGATGGCTCCGCCTCTCACCGCAGGTGTTGGCCAAACGATCACGACATCCCAGCAGTTCAGCTTCAGAATCTCTGCATCGAGCGAGATCTCTCCGCTGACAACAATGACTTGGCTGGCCGGCTCGGAACTTGGGAAAACCAGTAGAGGTTCGGTTATCACGGCCTGCTCCAACCTTCAGCTCTCTGGGGGAACGCTGGCGGCCATCCCGATAGCGCAATCGATCTTCTCAGCATCATCACTTCCCTCAGTGGCGCCTGCAGCCGGATCGGGACAGCTTTGGAACAACGGCGGCGTGATTTGCATCGCTTAAGAGGAGACGTGCTATCAACCAAACAATCCTTTCTCAGTTGATTGCGGCGGGCCTCGCACGAGCGGGCGACGTTGTCGGGTCAAATTACGCTCTCTACAGGCCGACAGGTCCTTTCAACCCGCTTACAGGCAAGGCGTTGATTTCGATCAACGCTGTATTCGATCCGTCGCCGGACCTTTCCCTCAAGTCGCCGGAGTTTCAAAGGCAAAACCAGGGATTTCTTATCGGAGACATGTCCGTCGTCGAACCCGGCGATTACCTCATCGGGCCGGAGACTTGGTTCGTCTCACACATAGAGCCGTTGCGGCCTGCCGCATGCGTGCTCTGCAATCGCGTGATGTCGGTGAGTGTGCCGGCGACGGCCCCTGCCGCTGGTGCGAACACGTATGGTGGGAACACCGCCGCCACTCAGACGGTGATCGCATCGGGATGGCCGGCCAGCGCTTTGACAAAGACGCACATAGAAATTGATCCGACGAAATTGCCGACGGACACCAAGACGTCGTTCTTTGAGGTCTTGTTGCCACAAATTCCCGGAGTGACTCTGTCATTTGGTTTTCTCCTACAGGATGATCTGGCGCAAACATATACGATCTCGGCAGCGGAGCTTTCCATCAGCGGATGGCGGCTCCTGGCCGGCATCCAGACGACTTGAGGAGTGCCGATCTTTGGCCGACCTATCCGACGTCGAAAATGCTCTGGTCTCGACCGTCGTTGGCGTCTTGTATCCCGGCGGAACACAAATTCCGAGCACGACCGGACAAGTTGTGAAGATTTATCGCGGGTGGCCCGCCAACATCGGTCTCAATGCGGATCTCAGCGGTGGGATCTGTAACGTCAGCGTCTTCTCTGATCCGAAATCCACAAAGGAGACTACGCGCTATCCGCGCGTTTGGCGGGAAGTCAGCCGTGTGCCGAGGACGCTGTTTGCGAACGTCGTGGGATCGAGCGTTTCTCTCAATGGGGTTCCGATGCCAGGTCAGATTGTCGGCGTCGAAGTCGATGGACAGCCTTACACGGTGCCTGTCCGCACTAATGACACTGGTGAGAAGATAGCGTCCAGACTTGCAGCTCTGGTTCCGGACTCGACAGCATCAGGAACTACGTTGTCAGTTTCTGATGCGACGGTTATCGTCGCGCGCGTTGCCGAGGGCGGCAGAGCCGTGATGGAGACCAGGCGGCAGGAGCAGGACGTTCTGATCAGCGTCTGGTGCCCGGACCCCAGCGCTCGTGATATTCTCTCGACCACGATCGATCTCGCACTGTCTCAGATCGACTGGCTACAGTTCCCGGACGGTTCCGCCGGCCTCCTTCGTTACCGCTCTACGGCGGAAGTAGATACATCGGAAAATGCAAGTTTGTATCGCCGGGATCTCCTTTACAACGTTGAGTATCCGACAGTGGTTGCAGCGACACTCCCGGCGATGGTCTTTGGCCGCCTGTCGACGGGTGGCGTCCTGCAGGACGGACCCGAGATGACGGCTGCGCCGCCGGGCGGGACCGTTCTGCTGGGCGCGATACGTTTCGACGCGTGGTACGACCCCTCAAGCACGATCGATCAGCAGTGCGCGGCGGCGCTGTCAAATCCGTCGTGGGCTGATCGCTTGCCTCCGAACGCGATTGTCGACGGAAGCAACGTCACGTGGCCGCTTGCGACGCAGATGACGTTGGATTTGGAGATCAAGGCGGCCTTGACGGCGGGGATCGACTTCTGGGCTTTCGACTCGTACGCACCGAACGACGGCTTAAGTCGTGCGCTGAGCTTGTATCTTTCCAGTCAAATCAGAAGCCAACTTAAATTCTGCATGCTCGGACAATCATCGGAGTGGGGTGATCCGACCTCGGGCAGCGGCTATTCGACGACCCTTGCCCACGACGTGGCAATGATGCTCGAACCGGGCTATGTGACTGTGCTCGATGGGAGGCCGCTCTATCTTGTCTTGGATGCGACATCGGGACAGCTCGCCGATCTCCCGAACGCTGACGTTGGACAAGCGATCGCGTATGTCCGCAGTGAGGTGACCGCCAAAGGCTTGGCAAATCCTTACGTTGTCTGGTTGTCTGCCGCGGCCTTGGCCGATTACGACAATGTTAGCATCGCCAAGAGCATCGGAGCCGATGCTGCGGGAGCGTATGCGACGCCCAGGCTGACAGGGACCACGCAAGCCTATTCGAGCCTGATCTCGACTGCCGAGACTGACTGGGCTGCTCGTTCAGAGGCGGGGCTCGACATGATAGGAACGGCCATGACGGGCTGGGACCAAAGACCTGTCATCGAAGCACCCCAGCCGTTCTACCCGATTTCGCCTTCAGTAGGACCCAGCGACTACTACATCGAGGGGTTGGCTCAAGACGTCGCTAACCATGTCGCGGCGTTGAAAACGTTCACACAGACGAACCCAGGCCCGTGTAGGGCCGGCGTCGGTCTGATCTACGCTTGGAATGAACTTGTCGAAGGTGGCTGGTTGATGCCGACCTATGGGCAGTCAGGTCCACAGGAGGGGCGAGTTGATGCTCTCGGTGAAGCGCTGCTGAAACTGCCGGTAACGGCAACAACGCCTGCTACTTACGTCATCTGATGAGGGACAAACATGCTTGATCCAAAGCGGCAGGTTGCCATCGTCGTTCATCCGTTCGCCGGATTTGTCCGAGGCGACGTCATTACTGATCCAGTCGAACTCGCCACGCTGCGTCAAAGTGGACAGAACTCGTTCGTCGTCTACACGCAAATCCCAGGGCCGGCGGCCTCCGAGCCTGATGCAGAGGAGAAGCGCTGAATGACCCAGATCTCGCAAGCGGGCAGTCTCAATATCACGGCACTGAGCGTGCCTGATCTGTATGTCCAGATCGTCTCTCCGCAGCAGTTGACGCTCAATGGTGTTGCCAGCAACATCATTGGAGTTGTCGGTACCGCGACTTGGGGACCAGTCAACCA
The DNA here is from genome assembly GCA_964249235.1 of uncultured Acetobacteraceae bacterium. Taxonomy (GTDB): domain Bacteria; phylum Pseudomonadota; class Alphaproteobacteria; order Acetobacterales; family Acetobacteraceae; genus CAXTPV01. The sequence goes on from CAXUBM010000002.1 coordinate 14,294, forward strand.
AGCGGTCACCTTGGGAAGCATCGCGCAGCTGGTCTCAGCTTACGGCCCTATCACCGCTCGGAAATATGATCTCGGCACGCACGTGGCAACCGCGTGTGCTCAGGGCGCGGCTGCGTTTGTCGGCGTTCGGGTGACCGACGGAACTGACACCGCGGCGACCTACGCGTTGCTCTATTCTGCGGGCGGCCAATACCCGGCGCTCTTGACCGCCCTTTACACGGGAAGTCAAGGCAATCAGGTCGGCGTTAACTTGTCGCCGGGTTCTCGTGCCAATAGCTGGAAGCTGATTCTGTCGATACCAGGGTCGGTTCCCGAGGTTTTCGACAACATTGATGCAAGTCAAGGTGTGGCGACGTTCTGGGCCAACCTTGTCTCATCGGTCAACAGCGGAACGGGGGCAACGAGGGGTCCGTCGCAGCTTGTGGTCGCATCCCTGGGCACTGGGACGTCGATCCCGCCCGTCTCCATCAGTTCGCAGAGGTTGCTGAACGGGACCGATGGCGCCACCAACGTGACGGCTCAATCCCTGCTGGGCGCGGACGGTATACCACGCTCGGGGATGTATGCTCTTCGCGGGCAGGGGTGCGCCATCGCACTTCTGGCCGACACAGACGCGAACGCCACCTGGTCGACGCAAGTGGAGTTTGGCCTATCCGAAGGTGTCTATATGATCCTCACCGGACCTGCGGGCGATACGGTGACGTCGGCAGTCCAGAACAAGCAAGCCGCCGGTATCGACAGCTACGCGGCTAAGGTGATGTTCGGCGATTGGTTGGCTTGGTATGATCAGACCAATCAACTGACGCGTCTCGTCAGTCCTCAAGGTTTCGTCGCTGGCCGTCTTGCCAACCTCACTCCTAGCGACAGCAGCTTGAACAAGCAACTGTACAGCGTCATTGGCAGTCAACGATCGGGGGCGATCGGCAGCAGCCAGACAAGCACCTATTCTATCGCGGAGCTGCAGGCGTTGTTCAGCGCCGGTATTGACGTGATCTGCAATCCGGCGCCGGGCGGTGCCTACTGGGCGGTGCGTTGCGGACATAACTCGTCGAGCAATGCTGCTGTCAGCGGCGACAACTATACCAGAATGACCAACTATATATCGGCCACGCTTGCCGCGGGCATGGGCGGATACGTAGGGGAGCTGATCAACCAAAACCTGTTCGGCAACATCAGAGCAACCCTTCTTGCCTACCTTGGCAATCTTCTGTCGCAAGGGATCCTCGGGTCCTCCAGCGGGTCGACACCGTACGCTGTTCAATGCGATTTCTCGAATAATCCGCTAAGCCGGACGGCTTTGGGATACGTGCAGGCAGACGTTCAGGTCCAATATCAGGGCATCAACGAGAAGTTCCTCGTCAACCTGCAAGGCGGTGCCGGAGTGCAGGTCAGCACGGCGACCGTTTGACGTCATCACTCAGAACGCTCGAGGGGTAGACAGTGGGAAATACATACACGATCGGCCGTAACTGCCAGGTGATCCTCCTTTGGAGCGGCGTTCGCGTTGATCTACGAGACGTTACGGGCTTCAGTGCGACCCAGGAGGTGAAGCACCAGCGAGCGGATCCCCTGAATAGTCTGCCCGTGGAGTTCACCACGCCGGCGGGATGGCGAGGTCAGTTCCAGGTGGATCGCGGGAACTCGGCAGTCGACGACTTGATCGCGTCGATCGAGGCCGCGTTCTGGTCGTCCGGCGTTATCGGTTCCGGCACGATCTACCAATACGTCACGGAACCCGATGGGTCGCTGAGCACGTACGAGTTCACGGGCGTATCGCTCGTGCTGACAAGCGCAGGTAACTTTCAGGCAGACAACATTGTCAAGCAGAGCATCGGCTTCTTCGCCAGCCAGAGGGTCAGGATGTGAGCAAACAAGCCAACCGACCCGCACCGGACGTCACTCCGATCAAGCTCACGATCAACGGGGAGCATCGCGATGGGTATCGGATCCGGACGATAAGCCATACGTTCGAAGCCATCGAGCTCGACATGGCCGAGCAATGGGATTTTCTCGAGCTGGCCGGCAAGCAAATCGACAACGAAGCTTGGGTAAATGTGGCCATTCTGGCTGCGGCCGTCATCAGCATCGATGGAGTTCCAATACCAGCAGGGACTAGAACCAGGGAAACACTCCGTCAAGTGCTCAGAAAGATTGGTGAGGAAGGACTTACGGGCTTGCAGACGGCATTTCAAGATTTGCCTGAGGCGGAGGGTCAGACCGCCCTGGAAGAGAGCGCTGCGGGAAACTGATTAGGCACGCCGGCTTTCGCGAGCAGCTCATTCTCGCGCGGCACGGCGTGCCTTGGCATGTCGCATCGTCCTGGTCGCGTGCGCGCCGCTTGGCGGCTCTGTTGGTTCTGCAAGAGAATGAGGAGGCTTCGTTGGAAAGATGGCGGCAGTCTCTAAGCGTGCCTCGATGATAGGAGACGTGTTGTCGATTGCTCGAGCGGGCAGCCGAGCGGCCGACTTGTGGTCGGGATCCGGGCGTATTCCTTCGCACGCCCGTTCACTCGAGAAGCTTCGTGCCCTGGGGGCAGCGACACGTCTTACCAAGTTGATCGCGAGGTCGAGCGGGAACCGAAGACGCGGGGAGCGGCCAGGATTGGCAAATGACCCGGACGGGAAGGCGCCGGAAGGGAAGGCGATCGATCCGGAACGCGGGATGTCCATCGACGAGAGCGGCAAGAAAGCGCAGCCCATCCAGGTCAGCTCTCCCTCAAGACCGAAGCTTTTGGCGGCGGCGGGCTCGAAACAACTGGTGCTGATGTCTCGAACAGAGCCGGCACCCCGTTTTCTGCCTAGCTCGCTTCGTTGGTCCGGCACGGGAGAAGGCGACCGATCTAGGCAAGGACGTTTATCCGCAGTCAGTTCTTCACCTCGAGCCAAGAATGCTCAAGGCCGGGACATGATAACGACCTCCGCCGCCAGTGCACTGGCTGCGGCTCCTGCGACGCTTGCGCGTGATTGTTCTCCATCTCGTAAGGATCAGGAGACCACCGTGCCTCAGGCGGCTCGGTCGAGCTTGGCACCGACCTTCAGTGGAGGGCGGCTCCGAACTGCCATTGGAGGAGAGAGCAAACCTCGTTCGCCTGCCAGAGCATTCACCTCGCATGCGACCAGCGCGCCGCCGAGAGCACGGATAACATTCGGCGAGACGATGCCGGTGCTGCCGGCGGGGCCGGGGGCTGGTTCCGTCGGGCTGCAGGCGGCGAGTATGATCGCGCAAGGGCAGCGTCGTTCAAGCGGTCTCCAACAGGGCGGTGGCGCAGCCGAATCGGCGTCTGATCAGACCTTGATCCTCAGCGGTGAGATCGTCATCGACGGTCGGCGGCTAGGTTCGTTGATCTCTGAACGGCAGGGACGTGGTCTGCTTTCGGAACCGCGGGGGGCCCGACAGGTCAACGCACGCGCTCTGCCGATGTCGTCCGCGTTGAATCTACCTCCACCCTAATTACGTCAAAGGATGGCCCTGCATGGCAGACACCTTGCCGGTCTCGATTGGCGGGATACAGCTTCTTGGCGCCGAAGTCCCTTCATTTTTTGATCGTGGTGGTGAACTCCGAACTGTCTCTCTCAAGACGATCAGCGGTGATCGCGTCATCCAAGTCGTTGGGAGCCAGCCCTCCAGACGCGAACTGCTAGGTTGCTTTCTCGGCGCGGGGGCAATCGAGCGCGCGGAGGCCTTGGAAAGCCTGCGGGACGCCGCCATCCCAGTTCTGCTATCTATCGGGATCTGGACGGAGTACGTCCTGGTCACCGGTGTCACGCTTCGGTATGCCGAGCGCGGGGCTCTTGTGGAGTATCTCGTCCAGGCAGAAAGCCTGGTTGCTCCTTTAGAACAGGTGGTAACGACTGCGATCGCGGCGGCGGGCGCCATCGTGAGCGACTTGGCGCAGGGGCTTTCCACTCTGGAGGGCATCGGAACCGCCGTTCCCGCAGAACTTACGTCTGAACTCTCAAGCGCGCAGACCGCTACAACGACGAGCTTCGCTGCCGGAAGCGGCGTCGTGGCCGATTTCAACACGCCGGCAACGTCGCTGATGAGTCTGATCGGAAGCACAGGTCTCCAACTCGCATCCGTGTCGTCCAGAGCACCATCGGGAAGTCTGGTCGCGAATGGACTGGATCTACAGCAAGCGGTCGACGAATCGGGGAATCTGGCCGCGCTCGTCCAAGCGGGCGGCTACGTCAACCGGGCCGAGTTTGGCGCAGCGTCTCTAAGCGGGTCCTCGTTTTCGCCCTCCATCCACTCATGACCGCTGGACCGGAGACATCAGGACCATGATGACCGCGACGGTGACGAACACGACGTTGTTCCAGGTTGCAGCGATATACCTTCTCGACGCAACGCAATGGAGCAGGATCGCGTCCTTGAACAATCTTTCTGATCCGATGGTCGTGGGCACGATCACGTTGCTCATACCGCCGCCTGGTGCCTCTGTGAATCTGTCGGCAGTCCTGCAATCATGACTCAGCTTCAACGAGCAAGTGCTGCTCTGAGCCTTAATGGCGTTGCTTGTCCTTCTTTGCTAGAACTCGACATTAGTCAGTCGAATTATATGGAGGCTGGGCGGCTTCGCGCGTCGATCCTGCTTCAGCAGGATGTCGAGAGCCTCGCAGTTCAAAGTCTTCTCGCGATCAGTGGAGCTCGTGGCTCGAACTTGGAATTCGTTGCGGAGATTGGCGGAACAGCCGACCTGAGCCAACCGGTCGCCATGCAGCCGGTGATGTCGGGCACTGTTGATATGCTCAGTCTGGATCCGTCTCGGGGCATTCTCGAAATTGAGGGTCGCGATTACCTTGCCACCTTAGCCTATGTTCCTCCACCCTCGACCTTTGTCAATCAAACGTCTTCGGAGATAGTCGCGGCTCTGGCAGCGAGTTCGGGTCTTGCCGCGTCAGTCGTGCAAACGTCGACGATCGTGGGTCAATATTACGAGATTGAGCATTCACGTGGTTGTCTCAATACCTTCAGTCGCTTCTCGAATGCCCTTGATCTCGTTGTCTTCCTCGCGAGACTAGAGCAGTGCGACTGCTGGGTGTCGGGCAAGACGCTTTTCTTTCAACCTCGGACGCGCCCCTTTACAACATCGACTCTGATCGATCTGTCGCTCATGGGCCCGAACTCGCAATATTCGACTTCCTTCAGCAGCTTGCGTTTCGATAAACGGCTCGCGGTGGATTCTAATTCGGCGGTGACAGTAAGAAGCTGGAATAGCCGGCAGAGGACGATGGTGGAGAACTCCTTTCCGTCGACCTCCGGCGGGACCCCGACTGTGTTCATCGTGCCCAATCTGACCAGTGACGCGGCTTTGACGCGAGCTCAATCCATCTACGCCGACCTTTCGCGACACCGGCAGGTGATATCGGGCTCGATGGTCGGAGACCTCCTCCTGTTCCCGCGATCGGTGATGCGCGTTCAGGGAAGCAGCGGTTGGGACGGCAACTACGTGGTGGATGAGGTGATCCGCGGCATCAGCCCACGCGAGGGCTACACGCAGAGCTTCGTTGCTCGGATCCTCTGAATAAGGTGTGTTCATGACCGATGAATTGGTAAGGGCGCTGCGCCTTCACAGCGCTGTGCAGTCCGGCTTGCAAGGCCAGGCGCGCCACGCAATCGTCACCTCGGTCGATCCTAGTCAGCACGCAGTCAAGCTGACGATCCAGCCGGAGGGACTGGTCTCCGGTTGGCTTCCCGATCCGGGCATCGCGTGCGCAGGACTACAGATCGCATGTCCGTCAGAGGTCGGCACCCAGGTGCTGGTTGTCCCGGTCGAGGGTGATTCGGAGCATCCGGTTATTGTCGCGCGACTGTTCGACTCGACGAACGCCGCGCCCGTCTCACCGGCGACTGGACAACCGGTGCAACCGGGTGAGGTCGGGTTCTTTCTCAAGAACGGCTGCTATTTGCATCTTACCTCTTCGACCATCTACGCGAAGGGACAGCTCGTCCTTGATGGATCAATCAAGGCGAGTGGAGACGTGGTTGCGATGAGTGTAAGTGTCGCCAACCACATCCACGAGGGTGTTCAGACCGGGTCTGGTCGCACCTCGATGCCGGTTACCGAATGATGAGCGACATTATGCACTCGATGGGCTCCGATTTGAGCATCGGAAGCGGCGGTGATCTCGCGACCGCATCCGGAAGCGAGGCCGTCCGGGAGCGTGTCCTGCGCCGACTGCTGACCAACCCGGGCGAGTACATTTGGCAGCTCACCTACGGAGGGGGGTTGGCAGGATTTGTCGGTCAGGTGGCCAACGTGGCCTCGATCCAGGCGGTCGTCCGCGGGCAGATGCTTCTGGAGCCGTCAGTTGCGCGAACCCCGGCTCCGACCGCCGAAATCCTCAGTTCCGGCAACGGTGTCGTTGCCGGGGTAATTACGTTTGCCGACTCGGAAACGGGCCTGACGCAGACAACCACGATGCAGCTCGGGAGCTCCTAGTGCAGCTTTCCCTTCAGAACTTCACCACCCTCGTCCAGAACATGTCGGCCAGCGCGCAAGGCGCGTGCGCCGAGCTGACCGACATCACGGTCGGCTCAGTCACCCGTGCCCTCCTGGAGGCTTCTGCATCGGTTGCGCTGTGGCTTCAATTCCTGATCTTGCAGACATTGAGCATGACCAGGCTCGCGACTTCCACAGGAAGCGATGTCGACAGCTGGGTCGGTGATTTTGGCCTGTCACGTCTACCGGCCGTGGCGGCCACTGGTAGCGTCACCCTGACAGCACTTTCACCACAGTCGCAGTCTGCGGTTGTGAATATCGGCGCAGTCGTAAAAACGTCGGATGGATTGCTTTCGTTCGCGGTGACGGAGGACGTGACGAATACGGCGTGGTCGGCTTCGACGCAAGCCTATGTGAGGCCTGCCGGGACGGTGTCCATCTCAGTTCCCGTCCAAGCAATGGCCGCCGGTAGTTCGGGCAATGTTCAAGCCGGAACCATCAATCTTCTTGGCCAGAGCATCGTCGGTATCGACACAGTGACAAACCTGCTGCCCTTGACCTCCGGTCTGGACGGGGAAAGCGATGCTTCCTTGCGATCTCGTTTCGTTCTCTACATCAACACCCGTTCTCGCGCTACGGCGGACGCGATCGTTTATGCGGCACTGTCGGTTCAGCAAGGATTGAGCGCGACCGTGCTCGAGAATACCGATGCCGCGGGAGATCCGCGTCCGGGTACGCTGACGGTGGTCGTCGATGACGGGAGCGGAGCACCGCCGGCGGCGCTGCTTGCGGCCGTCGCGACGGCGGTCGACCCGGTCCGACCCGTTGGAGCGATCGTTGCGGTGGTTGGACCCGCTCTACTGTCGGTGGACATCGCACTGACCCTCACTTTGGCCGCAGGCGCTAACTTCGCCAGCGTTCAGCAGAACGTCGTCACCGCGTTAACCAAATACGTCGACGGTCTGACGGTTGGCGAAGTGATGGCCTTCGCTCGGCTGGCGTACGTCGTCTTCCAAGCCGACGGGAATGTGGCCAACGTCTCGCAACTCACGGCCAACGGCTCGACGGCCGACATCGGCGGCGGTGCTGCCCAGGTTGTGCGAGCGCAGACCATTACGGTGTCCTGACATGGCAATCGGCGACGTGACGGACATGGCTGGACGGATGTTCGCCGTCCTGCCGCGACGTTGGTTTCCCGCGCTCGAGAGCGCGCCGGTACTCGGCGGTTTACTGGCCGGAGTCGGCTGTGCTTGGTCCTTCATCTTTGCCTTGATTTCCTACGTCCAGCAGCAAGCGAGAGTATCGACGGCCAGCGGTGCGTTTCTCGACATGGCTGCCGCCGATTTTTTCGGATACGCACTGCAGCGACGAGAGAACGAGGCGGACACCCAATTTCGCCCGCGGATCCTCGGTAACCTGCTTGCGGAGCGGGCCACCCGTGCGGGCGTGGTCTCGGCTGTCGCTTCCTTAACGAACGCAAACGTTGTTGTTTTCGAGCCCGGCAGACCTGCCGATACTCACGGCTACGGGACGTCGACTAACCCTCCTTGCGGCGGGGGGTTCGGTTACTGTGTCCAAGGTCTGGCTTACGGTTCGCTTGAACTGCCATTCCAATTTCTTGTGCGTGCCGATCGACCGCGACAGCAGACAGACCTCCTTCAAGTGAACGGATATGCGCAGCTGGGCAACCCGAACGCGAGCCGAGCGAGCGGCGGATATGGGATCGGCGCGATTGAGTATGCAGACGAGGCGTTATTCGGCTATCTCGCGACAGACGATGACATCCGCGCAGCCATCATCGCCGCCATTCCAGCCAATGCGACGGCTTGGCTCTGCCTTGTCTAAACCTCGTGCCCGGTGATTGGACGTCAGGCCTACTGGGGATCCTTGAATGGGTAGCGAGCCTCGACATCTCACGCGCGACGACATCGACGAAGGCACGAGGCGGATCGTGACGGAAGCTTTCGACTGTGTCGGTGTCGACACTGCCACTTTTGTTGGCCGCGAGCGCTTTCGAGCCAATTTGGCGTTTCTGCAATCGCTACGAGAACAGCACGAAGACAGGGGACGGGAGTTCCGACGTGGGTTGTTTCAGAACACGGGTAATCTCGTCGCGCTCGGCGTTCTCTCGTTGGCGTTGGCTGGCGGCGGTTACTTAGTCGGTCACGGCTTCCCATTCAAGTACACGCTTGTGGATTGGAGGAATGACTTGCAAGACGCCTTTTTGTCATGTCTTGACTTCACTCGAATCGAAGAAGGCGGCTATACGTGCGATTCTCGGGACTCTGGTAATTGGTCATCAGGGCTGGTGGGAAAAGGTCGGCTGATTGGCTCGAATATGGGGGTCAGCGCACCCACGCTGATCTCTTGGATGGGTCGCGACAGTGCGATGCCGGTGACTGCCGAAACGATGCGAAGTTTGTCGGAGTCGGTCTACCAGGCGATCGCTCGCGCGCGGTACTGGCGCAGCCTGAGCTGTGACGGGCTTGCGCCCGTGGTGGCTCTCATGGTCTTCGACTTCGGGTGGAATGTGGGAGTGTCGGTCTCAGCTCGCGTGCTTCAGAAGACAATCGGTCTCGAGCCGGCGCTGGTCGATGGCGACCTTGGGCCGAAGACGTTGAGTGCCGCGACGAAACTAAGTTGGTCGGTGCTGCTGACCAGGCTCGACCCGGAGTCGATCAAGACCCTGCAGGCTCTGTGTGGCGTGACCCCCGATGGCGTTGCGGGGACCGTCACACTTCGTGCTCTGAGCAGCCAGCCGAGTCTCCTGCACGTCGGCGTCGCCCTAGCGCTCGGGATGTCGCAGACGGCATTCTATGAGGCGCTGCCGAATTTCGATTTGTATGGAAAGGGGTGGCTGGCTCGCACATCGCGGCGCGTCAGTGCTGCGACGCAGCTTGCGAGCTCGGCGTCGCTTGCATCCTAGGACCAGCGACGCGCGGGCTCGCCAGCAAATTCGCTCATCCCGCAATGCGTCAATCGTATTGCCGTATCGAGCCATATCTCGCCACCGACGGCTCGCCAGCGATGACAGAAAGCATAGTCTTCCGATAAATAGATTCTTGTAGAAGGCTCGATGAGGCAATCGAATAAGGCGGGCACTTCTCTCGCATTGTCACGGCTGGCGACGTGAGCGTGACGGCAGCGTAGTTCGGGATAGTGATTGACCATTGCTTCGATAGCCGGCCGGGATATCAGCAGGAAGCCGGTTCCCGCATACGTCGCCGGCATCAGACCGTTGCGATCGGGAGGGGAGAGTGGCTCACCCACGTAATCGAGAGCGGCTGTCGCGACGTCCTCTCCCGCGTGAAGGCGTTGCAGCGCCGCAGATCCCCAAGAGTTCATTCGCAGAGGGTAGGGCGCTCCGACGACGTGCTTGCCGTGGCCGACGAGCCTGACGACATCGTCGGCTCGGAAGCCGATATCTGCATCCACGAAGAGGAGGTGGGTGCTTGATGTCTCCAGGAAGCTGGCGACGAGCGTGTTTCGACTGCGCGTAATCAAGGCGTCCTGGCCCAGCAGGCCCAAAGTAAACGCCATGTTGCTCGATGACGCGGTGGCCATGAGCGCGATGACGGACTGCATGTAGGTCTGCGTCACCATGCCGCCGTAGCAGGGCGTTGCGATGAACACGCCGAGTTCCTGGGAAGCAGCCACTTCGCCCCCTGTTCTATCGCTTCCGGCCAAGTTTAGAACAGGAGAACGAACAGGTGCTTAACGGGCCGGTTTGCCCAGGTATTTACGTACGATCGGCTCGACGATTTCAGCGAGTTGTGCCTGGGCCTGTACCGTGGGGTGCAAGGCAGGTTCGGGGGGGTGCAGTTTCGGATCGATGAATTGCCCGGCATCGACATGGCCGTCCTTCATGAAGAGAGAAGTTGCGTCGACGAACGTCAAGCCGGGCCGATTGAATGAGGCCTGGGCCAACTGCTCATTCAGTCGCTTCGTGTTGATGTCGATCCATGGCGATCTGATCGATGGCAGGACGCCGATCAGGACGATGCCAGCGGACGGTAGGTGTTGGCGCAGCAGAGTGACGATGGTTTCGATGCCGGCAAATGTCTGATCGGCATCGGTATGAACATGCCCAAAATTATTCGCGCCGATGAGTAAAACAATAGCGCGCGGATGAACGTAGTCGAGCTCGCCGTGCATCAAGCGCCATAGAAGGTGGCACGTGCTGTCACCCCTGAACCCGAGATTGATGCTGTGATCGGAGTCGTAAATGCCCTCCCACACTGGACGATAACGTTGCCAAGGTTGCGGACCGTCCCGCTCCCAATTCTGGGTAATCGAATCTCCGAGCCACATGACGTCGATGGTTTTGGTGCGCAACTCAACCTGCTTGGCCTCGAAACGTGCTCGCCACCATCCTTCCTGCAGACGTGAAATCGGCGTCGTTGCGATGTTGCGCGTGGCTGCAAAAGCGCAAGTTGCAGCGAGCAAGGCGAGCGGGACCAACAGGTAATGACGGTGTGTCATGCAGGAAAGCCAACCAGGAGACCGATTGCCAAACATATTGTCCCGACACAAAAGCAATAGATCGCGAATGGTCTGAGCGCCCATTGATCGTGCGATTGGAAATAGCGCATCAGCACGGCCGTGCTGGCAAGGGCAACGGCACCCGCGATCACCGCGGATGAGGCGGCGAGCGGAAGATCGGCGTTGGAGTGCTCGGTCATCATCTTTGGGATCTCGAGCGCGGTGGCGGCGAGGATGATCGGGAGCGCGATCAGGAACGAGAAGCGGGCAGCCGCCTCGTGGTCGATACCGCGAAGAACACCACCGACGATCGTCACGCCTGACCGCGACAAACCCGGAAGAAGCGCCAAGCATTGCCAGCAACCGATCACGAAGGCGTCCCGCATCGTCAAAGTGGCCAGAGGGCGGCCGCCGGGTGCAGATGGCGTGCGACGCGCAAGGCGGTCGCCACCGAGAAGAACAGCCCCGTTGACGATCAGGAAGAGAGCGGCGAAATCCGGATTTGCGAACAATTGCCGGAGCGCGTGCTCAAGCGCGCCGCCAACAACGATGGCCGGAACAGTCGCGACGAGCACCAGGAGGAGGATCTGGCGGCTCTGGACGACTTGCCATTGTGGCCCAAACCCGACAACACCGACCGCGAGGGTCAACCAGTCCCGCCAAAAATAGCCGAACAGGGCGAGCGCCGTGCCGACATGCAGCATGACAAGGAAGGGCAGAAATGCCCTCGCCTGAGGATCGATGGGCCAGCCGAGCAGCCTCGGGAGGATGACGGCGTGACCAAGGCTGCTGACCGGGAAGAGCTCCGTCGCCCCCTGGACGATTGCGATCACGACAGCTTCGGTCGGTGTCATTGCCTGTCTCCTGCGACGGGTCAGTCCTGACCGATTCCCACTCCCACCGCAATTCAGGTAGACAGGCAGGAGCCAGAGGAGGTGTCGTGTCGCGTCGTTCCAGTTCGTATGCCGCCAGCTTGACCGTGATCGTCGTGGCGGCCGTCTTCATGGGCACCGCCTTATTTGTTGGAGGGCAGGTTCGTCGCGGTGGAGTGCGGTACGAGGCCCTGTTCTCGTCAAGCCAAGGCTTGAGCGTCGGAGACGACGTTCAGGTCGCTGGCGTTCCGATCGGGACGGTGACGAGGATTGAACTCGACGAGCGGACAGATCAGGCGAAAGTGACCTTCGAGGTCATGCGCGCCATTCCGGTCGTCAGCGATTCGGCAATCAGCGTGTCCGGCGGAGGCACCGGCGGCTCTGCCGCTCTGGAGCTTTCACTTGGTCGTTCCGGCCAACCGATACCCGCGGGGGGCACCCTCTCTCGTGCGTGTCCGGCCGAAAGCTTGGAGGCGACGATCGGCAGCTTCATTTTCGGGAGTGGCCTGCCTGGGTCCGGGTGATGCGCCTAGTCGCTCGTCGGGTAAGAGGCGAGCAGTTTGGATTGTCTGCGCCATGCCTGGAGCAGTGACCATGGCGTTGACGGACGATGGCCGGATCGACGCATGTGATCTCCGATCCTGAAGGCGAACCCGTAATGCTCGAATTGAGTTTTGTATGCATCGAACAGCGTCGTTGAGGGATCCCAAATGTGGGTCGCCTCGGAACCAACGCCGTTGATCTCGATGATGCGGAAGTCCTCGCCGCGCCGGAGGCTGGCGCTGTCACGGAAGCGCAGGTCGACACGCCCGAAGTGGAAATCCGGCATCGATCCGCAGATCTCGTCCATTCGCCTCGTCAGCTGCAGCGTAATCTCTGAGCGGCCGTCGCGAAACACCGACCCTTTACAATGATTGCCGGTAAACACGAGTCGGAAAGGCTCGCCAGCGGGAAGAACGACGTCGAGCTTGTCAGCGAGGCGGCCGAGGTAGAGATGGGCCACCTCGCGGGTGCGCTCGGCGGACAGTATCAGCTCACGCAAGGTGGAATGGCCGTTTCCCGTGACGAAGGGCGCGTGCTTGAGCGTGAGCGACGTAATGCGAGCGGGCTGCCCCGGTAATCGGACGTAAAAGACGCCGGCTTCCCCCGGAAGATCGACCAGTTGCTGAAGAAGCAGGGTGCTGCCTTTAGGATAGAGGGGTAGTAAGCTTTTAAGTTGTTCCGCTCGGTGGACCAGACGCACTCCGTCGCCATGGCATCCGACGTCTGGTTTGGCAACAAGCGGAAAGGCGAGCCGCTCGTCAAGCAACCGACGCCTGATCACATCCTCAGCGTCCAACCCTACTCCTAGCTTTACATATGGGGCTATCCACCGGCGCTGGGCAGGCTGCACCTGATCGAGAATGCTTGATTTGCTTTCACCGCAGAGGCCGCCGGTCTCGACATGCGGATTTGCCGCTGTCGGCAGGCAGAACGATCGATACCTTACACCCATCGCGAGCCAGTAGAGAACGACCGGAGTGTAGAACACCCAGCCTGGCCAGAACTCAAAAGTTGAAAGAGTCCGGTTCTCGAAGGAGCGTGATCTTGAAGAAAGGACTTGGCTCACTCAGAAACCTTTTGCAAGCTGGACAGTAGGCGCCCTGCCAGGACCAGCAGAGCTACAAATGTCAGAGCGCCCAACCAGCGCCAAGCGCCCAGATGAGCAATCAGCCATTGTCCGACACGGAGAGACACGCTGAAGAGGATCGTTGTCCAAACCAACGTAGCCGCCACGGCAGCGGATGCGAACCGCCAGATCCCGGCCGAGAGGAATCCGCAGGTCGTGTAAGCGGGCAAGCGGGCACCAGGCATGAACCGGCTGAGAAAGACCACTCTGAATACGCGTATTCTTACCCATTCCCGACCCTTGGCACGCTGATCCGTTTTGACCCAGCGGAGCAGAAACGGCCAGAGCGCAGCGAGTTTGCCCAACCCGTATAGCCCTATGTCTCCGAGTATGACACCCACATAAAGAGCTCCCAGCGCGACAGGCCAAGCAAGCCTTCCTCCTTCGACCTGCAAACCCGCAATCACGGTGGCTGCATCTTCAAGTATGAACGTGCCGAGGATGATTGCTCCAGCCTGCCCGAGTGGCTGACTACCTGCTGCCTGGAGGAGGGCGGTCACCGAAAGATTGATCACGGCGGCACACCGAGGTCGGCGCTTGTGAAGGCGGGCCTAGCAGAGAGAACGACTACGAGCAGTGCCTCCCGCTCGCCAAATTCCCCACCCAATCCTTCAGAGCCCACGAGCCCACCCTCGTTGGCCTGCCATGACGTCTGATTAGCCTTTTTCGTTGAAGTCGTCACCCCCTGCTCAAATCGGCTCCAAGGTGGGTAGGGCCTGCACTGCGTGGCGTCACTCAATCTGGTCTAGCAGCTGCGGATTTCCTGCGGCCTTATTGCCTGGAGGCTGTGACCTTCTGGACGTGGAGGGCGTTGGATTGGCTTGTCGGGTGTGGACCGGTTTTTTTGCGCGGGTAGTCACGGGCTGGCCGGTTTGGACGCGTCTCATGTCGGAGCACCGAGCAGCTTGGGAAACCGGACGAGATTGGCGGCGGTTGCGGTCACGGTGACGATCCAGCCGACGCGACCGAGACCGCCATGCCGCGTTTTTCGCAGCCCTGCCGTAGCTTTGATCCAGCCGAACGGCTCGTCGATCCGCTTGCGAATGCGCTGGCTGATTGCGTGGCCGGGATGGCGGGTGGTGCGGGGCGTCGATGGCAGATCGTCTGCCTCGACAGGTTCTGCGCCAAGTGCGGCGCGACGCCCATCGCCCGTAGGTTCGCGACATGCCTCTCTGGTGTCGTAGGCGCTGTCGGATCCGACGATGATCCGGCGACCACGAGCCGGCCCGGCGATAATGGCTTCGCCGCTTCGCGTTCCGCCCGGCCTGTCGCATGCGTGGTCCGGACGTCGACGATCAGGCTATGGCGGTTCTCGATCAGCAGGTGCCCCACATAGCAGAGCCGCGAGGGCTGGCCGTCGGACTCGTGATAGAGCCTGGCATCCGGATCGGTGACCGACGCATGCGCCTCGTTGCTGCGTTTCTCGCCCCGGAAGTCGCGCTCGGCGTTGCGGCCGGGGCCGGACGGGATCGTCATCGCTGCCGTCCTTGCGCCGCATGCTCTTCGTCAGGCCAGGCATCGATCAGGGTGCCGTCGATCGAGAAATGCTCGTTGGACAGCAGCCGCTTGACCGCCGGATCGCCCATCACCGACAGCAGGAAGGCCACCGATGCCACCTGCCAGCAGGCGCTTCCGGGTCTTCGTGAAGACGGTCACATCCCAGACCGGCGCGTCCATCGACAGCCCAGTGAACCAGCGGAACAGCATATCATCGGTGACCTGCTCCATCAGCTGGCGCTCGGAGCGCACCCCGTAGAAGGCCTGCAGCAGCAAGGCCCGCAGCAGCTTCCCCGGCGCGATCGAGGCACGACGATCGCCGGGCGAGTTGGGCTTGGTGAAATGCGACGATAGGCGCTCCAACGCCGTATTCACCAGCGGCTGGATCGCCCGCAGCAGATGGTCTGGCGGCACCAACGCGTCCGGGCTCAGATAGCTGGACATCGCCCCGGTCTGCCCGTCCGTCCCGCGCTCTCCCAGCTTCCAATCCCACCGGATCGGAGAACCAGATCGGCGCGATCTCCGCCCTTGAATTTCCGCAGCCTGCTAGACGCTGGCGCATCCTGCCCGCTCTGGTAATATCTCGATCTGACCCAAGGAGAGAGGATCGGTCAAAGTGGCTAACTCACGTCGGGAACCGCCTGACGCACAGACCTCCCGCCGTCGGACTCGAAAGAACGTGTTATCCGCTAGGAAACCTAAGCCGGCCGCAATAGATGCACCTGCGGAACTGGATGCGGCAGGCGACTTGGCTGGACCACACACCGGCGGCGAATTGCGACGTGAAATTCGAGAGATAAGTGGCCCTGAGACGCCGCGAAAACTCGAATCGAGGCGACGAGAACTCGAACCAGTAGATCCTCGGTCTCTGCTGTTCGATCCTGCCTGGTATCTCAGTCAGTATTCGGACGTTGCAAACGCCCGGCTCGACCCGGCCCAACACTTCCTCGAGCATGGAGGATTTGAGGGTCGCGATCCAAACCCGTTTTTCTCCACGCGCTTTTACTGTGAAAATAATCCTGACGTGGTCGGATCTGGTATGAACCCGTTCCTTCACTACGTGATTCATGGCGCCCGGGAGGGTCGTTCACCCCGAGGGCAGGATTGAAATGGTTGATTGCCGGAGTCGCGGTTTGACAATGACCCGACGCGTCGTTGTTTCGGGGGCAGGTTTGCTTCTGATGGGAGCGAACGCGTGGGCTTCGTCGGATTTTGAGGATTTCATCGAGCAGATGAGGCTAGCCGCGAGAGCGTCAGGTATCAGTGAAGAGACGATTGCGTCCGTTCTAACGATGACGCAGCCTAATCAACACGTGCTCACATTAAACGATCATCAGCCTGAGTTCAGTCTCACATGGACCGAATATAAGGCCATGGTGTTACCGCTGAGCCGCCTTAGGCAGGCCGCGAGCGTTTCCGTTGAACGTGCCGCTTTGTTGTCGCGGGTCAAGGAGGATTTGTCAGTTGACCCCAATGTCATTATCGGAATCTGGGGTCTCGAGTCTGATTTCGGTCGAAAACAGGGCGATTACGCCGTGTTTGAATCGCTGGCGACCCTTGCGTTCGGTAGCCATCGGCATCGCTTCTTTCGAAACGAACTACTCAGCGCATTGACCATCACCGATCGTCGTGGCGTAGCGGCCGAAGCAATGCGTGGCAGCTGGGCAGGTGCAATGGGTCAACCACAATTCATGCCGAGCGCCTATCTCAGGTTCGCGCGCGCCATGAATGGAGGAACTGATGCGGACATATGGCGCAATGACGCTGATGTCGCGTCGTCCATCGGCAATTATCTCAGACGAAGTGGATGGCGGTTAGGGGAACCTTGGGGTCAACGGGTTCACTTCCCGACGACCCTTGCCGCAGGGTCCTTCAACGGAAATGCCAAGAGATCACTTGCCGAGTGGCAATCGATCGGGATCCGCAGGGTCGACGATCGACCGTTTTCGCGAGGGGATATCATGGGCCGTCTTCTCATCCCGGATGATGATACGACGAATGCTTTTCTTGTCTACGAGAACTTTGAAGTCATACGCCGATACAATCCGTCGGACTTCTACGCCCTTGCTGTGGGATTGCTGGGTGATCAGGCGACAAGCTGATGGTCAGCGTTCGCCGAGGGTTGCACCTTCGGCTGAGGTGGGCAGTCTAGACACAGGTTGGATCAAGCTGCGAGAGATGTATAAACTGACGCTTGTCGATGAGGTCAGGAGTCGAAAATTGAGCGGCAGGCGGGCGGTGCTGTTGGCGGGAGCGTCTTTCTCTGTCTTCACGCATTTTTCTTTGGCCGCGCCCTTTCGGCATGCACGACGGCGAGCATTGCCAGTTGGTCAAGCCCAACCCGAGATGACGTTCTCCGCCGAAACCCCCTTGGGTCCGATTGACGTGCAATCGCGTTGGGCGATCATCACAGACTACAATACCGGAGCGGTATTGCTTGCTTTGAATGCCGATCAGGAGATGCCGCCGTCCTCACTGACGAAGCTGATGACGGCTTATGTCGTGTTTGGCCTTTTGAAGTCAGGACGACTGCGCCTGGACGAGACGCTGCCGGTGAGCGAGCAAGCGTGGCGCATGCAGGGATCGAAGATGTTTGTGCCTCTGGGTCAGCAGGTCCGCGTTGACGACTTGATCAGAGGGATGATTATTCAATCGGGCAATGATGCTTGCATTGTTCTGGCTGAAGGCGTGGCTGGGTCGGAAAGTCAGTTCGTCGCATTGATGAACGCGCAGGCTCGTCGATTGGGCATGACGCATACGGAGTTCCGTAATGCGACGGGTTGGCCGGATCCCGAACATCACATGAGTGTTCGTGACATTGCGACGCTTGCTGCAGCCCTGATCCATGACTTCCCGGAGTACTATCACTTCTTTGGCGAGAAGAACTACAGCTTTGATAGTATCGATCAGGGTAACCGTAATGTTCTGGTCGACAAGGGTTTGGCTGACGGCCTCAAGACCGGGCACACGGATGCGGGCGGCTTTGGTTTATGCGCGAGCAGCGAACGCGATGGGCGACGGATCATACTGGTTCTCAATGGTATGCCGAGTTCGCGTGTTCGAAGTGAAGAGGGCGAGCGGCTGCTTAGTTGGGCATTCAGCAACTTCGACGATGTGCGTTTGTATCAGGCGGCTCAGACAATCGAGACAGCTCCGGTCTGGTTGGGAACCTCTCCTTCGGTGGGACTTATCAGCAGTCGTGACGTGGTGATCACGATGCCTCACGGTTGGCAGCATTCCGCGAAAGTTGTGGTGATGTTCGCCTCACCACTGCCGGCACCTATTCGGAAAGGCGAAGTCGTCGGGCAACTGCAGGTATCAGGGCCCGGCATTGCTCCGTCAACGACGGAACTCGTAGCGGCCACCAACGTCGGGAGGATGTTGCTTCCGCTGCGCTCGTTGGCGGTCCTGGAACACGCGGTGGTTGGGGGGTGATCTCATCGAGGACACCGCGCGCAAATCCTGCCCTGATCGGACATGGCAGGATAGAGAAAATCACCAGACAGAGAGCGGCTGCGGATCGATGTCACCATGCCTGGTTGCTGACTGGACCGGATGGTGTCGGCAAATCGACGTTTGCCTACCGCTTTGCACGTGCGCTCCTTGCCGGTTTCCCTGAGCGCGGCCTTGAAGTCTCGATGGATCATCCGGTGTTCCAGCAGGTCGCGGCAGGAACTTACCCTGGCCTTCTCGCCGTGGATGGGGCGGTGGAAGGCGGTCAAATTGCCATCGAGGACGTACGACAGATCGTGAGATTTCTGTCGCGTACACCAGCGACACATGGCTGGCGAGTCGTTGTCGTCGAACGACTTGAACAACTCGGTCCGAATGCTGCCAACGCAATCCTTAAGTTGATTGAAGAACCGCCGGCGCGAGTGCTCTTTCTGTTGACCACGTCGCGAGCCGATCGTGTCTGGAAGACAGTCCGAAGCCGGTGCATACATATTAGCTTCAAACCCTTGCCCGAAGTCGAACTCACTCAAGCCATCCGTGTCCTGACGACCGGAGTTGCATCTGAGGTTCTCCGCGAGGTGGTGAGACATGCAAGCGGATCGGTAGGCAAAGCGCTCGAGTTACTCTCTCTTGCGAACGCGCATCCCGGCAGTATCGACAGTGTTGCCGTTGCAACCGGGTCTGACGAGATCCTTGATCTGCAGACGCGCATCATTGACGCTGCTCGGCAAGGCAGCGCGATGCCGGGCATCGGCATAGCTGGCCTGGAACTACTTTGTCAGACGTGGAGCGAACTCATCTCGCTAGCTGGAGCACAGGAGAAGTTTAACCTCGATCGTTTGCAGCTTGCCGTCGCATTCGAAAGTCGTTGCGTGATATGAGCGATGAATACTACATTACAACGCCAATATACTACGTCAATGGCAGTCCTCACATCGGACATGCGTATACATCGATCGCCGCAGACGTTCTGGCGCGCTTCAACAGATTAGATGGTCGCGACGTATTCTTTTTGACGGGGGTCGACGAACACGGCCAGAAGGTGGAAAAGGCGGCGGCGTCCGCGGGCATGTCTCCGCAGGCTTACGTGGATCAGTTGGCTTCAGAGTTTCGCTCGGTCTCCGACGAGCTTGAGATATCGTATGATGACTTTCTTAGAACGACAGAGTCCAGGCACCGCAGAGCATGCGAGTTCCTATGGAACAGGCTGGCAGCAGCTGGTGAGATTTATCTCGGGTCCTATTCTGGCTGGTACTCCGTACGCGATGAAACTTTCTATTCGGAAGATGAACTCATCCGCCTCGACGACGGAAGGCTGAAAGCCGCGAGCGGTGCAGAGGTGGAATGGGTTTCGGAGTCATCCTATTTTTTTCGGCTTTCGCGATGGCAGAGTGCTTTACTGACTCTTTTGGATGAACGGCCTGACTTCGTGAGGCCATTGGCTAAGCGCAACGAGGTCATCGCGTTTATCAAGTCTGGATTAAAGGACCTTTCCATCAGTCGAACAAGTTTTAGTTGGGGAGTAGAAGTTCCGGAAGACTCTGGTCACGTTATGTATGTTTGGTTCGACGCACTGATCAATTACATCTCCGCGCTCGGATGGCCAGACAACACGGGTGAAGGATCGCGTTGGCAGAAGTATTGGCCGGCCGATCTTCACGTGGTCGGGAAAGAGATCGTGCGCTTCCACGCTGTGTATTGGCCAGCAATCCTCATGGCTGCTGGCCTTCCTTTGCCAAGGCACATCTTCTCGCATGGCTGGTGGACCATTGATGGTGAAAAGATCAGCAAATCACTTGGCAATGGTATCGATCCCCGCGAGGTTGTGAAAACAGTCGGTCTTGATCCTCTCCGCTTCTTCCTTCTACGTGAGATTTCGTTCGGCAGTGATGGCGATTTCAGCCGGGGCGCGCTTGTTAACCGACTCAATGTCGAGTTGGCGAACGATCTTGGAAATCTCGTCCAGCGTACTCTGACCCTCGTTGCGCGTCATCTCCAAGGCCGGAGACCAGAGGCCGGTCAACGGACGTTCGAGGACGGAAAGCTTCTACTCGCCGCGCAGTCACTGCCGTCACTATGTCGCGAGCACCTCGCCCGAGAAGCTTTTGGAGACGCTCTTGAAGAAGTTTGGCGCGTTATCCGAAGCGCCAACTCATTCATTGACGCGCAAGCTCCATGGGCTCTCGCTCGATCCGATCCGGATCGAATGGCCGACGTGCTGCGAGTGCTCCTCGATACGCTCCGTGCGATAGGAACATGTTTGCTCGCCTTCATGCCGAGCAGCATGAGTAGACTTTTAGATCAACTGGGTGTTCCGCGAGACGAGCGGCACTTGGGTGATTTGAGTAAAGCTCTTCCGGGCTCGGTGATCTTGCCACCACCAGCAGCATTGTTCCCTCGCATGACTGCAGTCGGACCGTGAGGTTGGGAGCTTTGCAAACCCGCTATGTCGACACGCATTGTCACCTCGACCGTTTCGACGCCGCCGAACGAGCGACGATCCTCACGAACGCCGCAGCGGCCGGAGTGACCGAGATAGTGACTATCGGCACTCGGTTGTCGGCATCAGATGCCGTGATCTCGATTGCTCAGGCCGGTGCGGATGGGGCTCGAATCTGGTGCACGGTTGGAACACACCCCGAGTACGTCGATGAAGAGCCGATCGCGACTGTCGAGATGATCGTCAAGCGCGCAGTCGAGCGCGTCGTTATCGGTATTGGCGAAACCGGGCTTGACTATACGAGCCTAATAGCGGCTCGTGAGAGTCAACGGATCTCCTTTCGGCGCCATATCGAAGCTGCCAGGCTCGTCGGAGTGCCGGTCATCATCCATGCGAGGGAAGCAGACAATGATGTGGCCGAACTTCTTCGGGGCGAGTGGGTCCGAGCCCCTTTCAAGTTCGTGCTGCACTGTTTCTCATCCGGCGAAGAGCTTGCTCGTACAGCGGTCGAGCTTGGAGGGTATATCAGTTTCTCCGGCATCCTGACATTTCCCAAAGCTGCGACTTTACGGGCGATCGCTCACGCTCTACCTCGAGAGAGATTACTTATCGAAACGGACGCGCCTTTCTTGGCTCCGGTGCCGAGACGAGGGCGGCGAAACGAGCCCGCTTACGTCGTCCACACAGCGCGCGCTTTGGGGCAAATTCTCGGAGAGAGCCCGGAAACGGTTGGTAATCTGGTCGTAGCCAACTTTCGGCGGCTATTCGCCAAGGCATTTTGACGTGCGCGTTGTTGTTCTCGGCTGCGGCGGGTCAGCCGGGGTGCCGACGATTGGCGGCGTTGACGGCCGTGGCGATTGGGGCGCTTGCAATCCCGGCGAACCTCGGAATCGGCGAACGCGTGCGTCGATCATTGTCGAGGGAGGCGACGGAAGACGTCTTCTCGTCGACACCGGTCCGGACCTTCGCATGCAAATGCTGACATGTGCGATCCCTGGTGCCGATGCCATTCTGTTCACGCACGCTCATGCCGATCACGTCAGTGGCATCGATGAGGTAAGAAGCCTCAACCGGGTGGCGGGGCGTCCTCTCCCTGCGTTCGGCTTTGCAGAGACGATGGCCGAACTGCGCGAACGGTTTCGCTTCGCCTTTCTCCCTTGGCATCCGCCCGGCTTCTTTCGTCCGGTGTTGCTGACCGAGGTGGTAGTACCTCGGAGTAGTGTAACCGTTAATGACCTCAACCTAAGGTTATTCGAGCAGGTACACGGCCATACCCGCACGTTAGGCTTTCGAGTTGGGCCATTCGCCTATTCAACCGACGTCAACGAGTTCGGGCGCGATGCATTCACCACGCTTCGGGGGGTAGACACTTGGTTGGTGGGTGCCTTCCAGCGTGACCCGCATACGTCTCATGCTCACCTAAGGCAGGTCTTGGACTGGGCCGGCAGCTTGGGCGTGCGCCGGACTATCCTGACCCACATGGGCTCCGACTTAGACTGGCAATGGCTCAGATCGTCATTGCCTTCCGGTGTCGAGCCGGCTTTCGACGGCATGGAGATCACCTTCTGACGCTCAGGCAACCGTGTCGCCTAAGAGGCACACACGCCTCAATCGGTTGATAGACGCGAATCAGGTTGAAAGCCGCTGCAAGCCAGCGATAGCCTTCAACTGACGCCTTGGACAACCAATGCTGGACTGTTTCGCAACGCGTGAAACGCTCCGTCATCGGCCGAGCGACACTAAAGTCTGGCGGTCGCGAACCTTGAATGAAAATGATCGCGAGAGGCAGGTTGTCTCAAATCAGGTCCAGCCACTAGGCGCGGTAAGCAGACACCGTCGCTTGGCATAGCTGACGCCGATTTCTTCAGCAGTGTTGTTTGGGAGTCTCATGATGCCACCCCTCGACGACGTGTTTTCTCTTGCGGCCTCGCTCCGGGATCAACGCCGGCAGACCGAGATGACCTTTGCCGAGTTCTTGGAGGCATGCAAACGAGACCGTTCCTGCTACTCAGGACCGGCCGAAAGAATGCTGAAGGCAATTGGCGAGCCTGAGGTCATCGATACCTCTCGAGAAAACCGGCTGTCTCGCATTTTCCTGAACCGGACCATACGCATCTATCCGGCTTTCGCTGATTTTCACGGTATGGAAGAAACGGTCGAGCGCATCGTCGGCTTCTTTCGCCATGCTGCGCAAGGACTCGAAGAGCGCAAGCAGATACTCTATCTCCTCGGCCCGGTCGGCGGTGGTAAGTCGTCTCTCGGCGAGCGTTTAAAGCAGCTGATTGAGCACGAACCGATCTACGTGCTGAAGGCCGGGACACAAATAAGCCCGGTTTTCGAACACCCGTTGGGTTTGTTCGACCCGGAACGCTTCGCGCGGACACTTCTCGACCGCTATGGGATTCCCTCGCGGGTGTTGGGTGGGATCGCAAGCCCTTGGGCAATGAAGCGTCTCGAAGAGTTTGACGGCGATCTGTCTCGATTCAGGGTGGTGAAGCTTTATCCGTCCCGTTTGCGCCAGATTGGGGTCGCAAAGACTGAGCCGGGAGACGACAACAATCAGGATATCTCCGCTCTTGTTGGAAAGGTCGACATAAGGCAGCTTGAGACGTTCAGCCAAAATGACCCTGATGCCTATTCGTTTTCCGGCGGATTGAACCGTGCGAACCAGGGTCTTCTTGAGTTCGTCGAGATGTTTAAGGCTCCGATAAAGATGCTTCATCCGTTGCTGACCGCAACACAAGAGGGCAACTACGTCGGAACGGAAAACATCGGTTCGATTCCTTTTACGGGTATTATCATAGCTCACTCGAATGAAGCCGAGTGGCAGACTTTCCGTAATAATCGCACAAACGAAGCTTTTCTCGACCGTGTTTGTGTCATTAAGGTTCCTTATTGCGTAAGGGTGTCCGAGGAAACTAAAATCTACGAGAAATTGTTGGTTAACTCGGAACTCAGCCAAGCGCCGTGCGCCCCGCATACACTGCAGATGTTGGCCCGTTTTGCTGTCCTATCTCGTCTGAAACATCATCCCAACTCCACGCAGTGGGCAAAAATGCGAATTTATGACGGAGAGAACATCAAGGAGACGGATCCGAAGGCGAAGACGATGCAAGAGTATCGTGATGCCGCTGGCGTCGATGAGGGTATGGACGGGGTGTCTACCCGCTTTGCGTTCAAGGTTTTGTCAGCCACTTTCAATCATGATGCGAGCGAGATCGCAGCCGATCCTGTTCATCTGATGTATGTCCTTGAACAGGCTGTTCGCCGGGAACAATTTCCGTCCGAAACCGAGTCGGCCTACTTGGCGGCAATCAAGTCTGACCTTGCAGGGCGCTATGCCGAGTTCATCGGAAACGAGATCCAGAAGGCGTACCTCGAAAGCTACAATGACTATGGGCAGAACTTATTTGACCGATATCTTGATTACGCCGATGCTTGGATTGAAGATCAGGACTTCAAAGATCCGGACACCGGGCAGCTCCTTAATCGAGAGCTCCTGAACGCGGAGCTGACAAAGATAGAGAAGCCAGCGGGGATAGCGAACCCGAAGGACTTTCGGAACGAGGTTGTCAAGTTTGCATTGCGGTCGCGAGCACAACGCGGCGGCCATAACCCGTCCTGGACGAGTTATGAAAAGATCCGCGAAGTGATCGAGAAGCGGATGTTCAGCCAAGTGGAAGATCTTCTGCCGGTCATCAGCTTTGGTTCAAAAAAAGACAACGACTCCGAACGCAAGCATGCCGACTTCGTCGAACGGATGGTTACGCGTGGCTACACAGAACGGCAAGTCCGACGACTTGTGGAGTGGTATATGCGTGTCAAGCAGTCGGCCTGATCGCCTTGGGATAGGAATGAAACTTGGACATCATCGACCGGCGATTAAATCCTCATGGCAAGAACACAGAGAACCGCCGTCGCGTCATAGCCCGAGCAAGAGAAGCAATGCTCAGAGCGACCCGTGACGCGATTTCGGGTGGCCGACTGAGAGACATAGGACACGAGGAGGTCGTCCACATTCCGGCCGACTCGCTGCAGGAGCCAAGCTTTCATACTGTCTTCAAGGGTGGACAGCGCGATATCGTCCTCAACGGCAATCGGCAGTTCTCAAAAGGAGACAAGCTTAAACGGCCAGATGAGGAGAGCGGCCGACAAACCGGAGCTTCTGCTGGTGAAGGCGACGACTCGACCGATGATTACAGGTTTGTCCTTACGCGAGAGGAGTTTCTTGACCTCTTCTTTGAAGACTTGGAGCTTCCGGATCTTGTTAAACGCCAGATCTGGGCAACCGACAGCACAGTTGCGTCGCGTGCAGGCGTAGTCAGCGACGGCGCTCCGGTTCAACTTGACCTTAGCCGTTCGATGCGTTACTCCATGGCCCGACGTATTGGGCTGAAGCGACCGAAGCCAGTCGACATCGCGCAGCTCGAGGCAGAGATCGATGCTCTTGAAAAAGTTGGCGAAGACACCTCGGAGTCCCGGGAAGCGCTAACGATGCTCCGTCGTAAGTTGGTTCGGGTACCCTGGATTGATCCCATCGACCTTCGTTATCGGCGCTACGTCGCCATGCCGCGGCCAAACGCGCGGGCTGTCATGTTCTGCCTCATGGACGTTTCGGGATCTATGACCGAGCCGATGAAGGAGCTAGCAAAGCGCTTCTTTCTCCTTTTGCACGTGTTTCTTGAGAGGCGCTATCGGCGTGTGGAGATCGTCTTCGTTCGGCATACTGAGGCGGCTGAAGAGGTGGACGAGGAAACTTTCTTCACTGACCCGCGGACAGGTGGAACCATTGTTTCCAGTGCCCTGATAGAATTCCTCCGTATCCAGAAAAGCCGCTACTCGTCTGATAAGTGGAACATCTACGTCGCTCAGGCTTCTGATGGCGATAATTTTTCCGGAGACACGGCACGAGCGACTTCAGTTTTAGAAGGATCTATCCTGCCTATTGTCCAGCATTACGCTTACATCGAGATCAGCGGTTCCGGTGCAATCATCCGCGGCGAAACTGACTTGTGGCGCGGCTATTCAAAGGTGTCCGAACGCTCTCCCAACCTCGCCATGAGGCAGGTTTGCGACCGGCGCGACATCTTCCCTGTATTTCGGGATCTGTTTGCTCGAAAGGCCGGAGCGGGGGAGCGGACATAATGTCGGCGGCCGGCCGGGCGCTGTTTCGTGGCGCCGATTGGACGTTCGAAACCATTAGGCGAAGTTATGAAGCAATCGAGGAGATCTCGAGCGAAGAACTCGGTCTGGATACCTATCCAAACCGCATTGAGTTGATAACCGCCGAGCAGATGCTCGACGTCTATACGTCAAGTGGTATGCCGCTTACATACAAACATTGGTCGTTCGGAAAGAAATTTATCGCCCACGAGAGTGCTTATCGGCGGGGCTTAATGGGGCTTGCCTATGAGGTGGTCATTAACTCAAGTCCTTGTATCTCATACCTCATGGAAGAGAACAGCGCGACCATGCAGGCACTTGTGATCGCCCATGCCGCATTCGGACATAATCACTTCTTCAAGAACAATCATGTTTTTCGTCAGTGGACAGAACCTTCTGGCATTCTCGACTACTTGGAGTTTGCCCGTGCCTACGTCAGTCGCTGTGAGGAACAACACGGTTATAGAGCCGTCGAGCGCATTCTGGACGCAGCTCACGCCTTACAAGGACAAGCCGTCCATCGCCACATCGGAGCTCGCCCCCTCGACTTGAAGTCCGAACGGCAACGAGAACAACAACGTCGCAGTCACGAGGAACAGACTTTTAGTGACTTATGGCGAACTTTGCCGCCTGGTCGAGTCTTAGAGCGATCGGATAACACGACTGAACGGCGGCGCCGTCTCGGCCTGCCTGAGGAGAACATCCTCTACTTCATCGAAAAAAGCGCACCCAAGCTAGAAAGCTGGGAGCGCGAACTTGTCCGGATTGTGCGGCTGATTGCTCAGTATTTCTATCCACAGCCGCAAGTAAAGATGATGAATGAGGGCTGTGCAACATGGGTGCATCAGCACGTTATGACGCGGCTGCACGAGAAGGGGCTGATTGATGACGCAGCGTTCATGGAGGTCATTCACTCAACGACGAACGTGACGACACAGCTCACCTTCGACCATCCGAGTCGAAGTGGCTTCAACCCCTACGCGCTTGGTCTGGCAATGATGACTGACATCGCCCGTATGTGTGTTGATCCGACAGAGGAAGATCGACGATGGTTCCCCAGCATTGCCGGCAACGGCAATGCCGTCGGCACGCTGAAGCACGCCTGGTCGGATTACCGCGACGAGAGCTTCATCCTGCAATTTCTCTCTCCGCGGCTAATCAGACAACTGAAGTTGTTCCGCATATTGGATGACGCGTCGAAACCATACCTCTTTGTGGATGCGATCCACGATGAGGACGGATATCTCGAAATAAGGCGTTCACTGGCGCGGTCATATGATCCAAGCCGCTACTCGCCCAACATCCAAGTCGTGGACGTTGATCTTGCGGGCGATCGGTGTCTTCACCTCGAGCATCGAACGAAACCAGGGCAGACGCTCCATAAGAAAGATGCCGAGTGCACCTTGCGCGCGCTTGCTGATCTTTGGGGATACGAGATCAAGCTGTTAGAGGTGGATGAGCAAACCGATACGGTCTTAGCTCGCCACTCAGGCCAACGCCCATAAACCGATCGCCGCTGTCACCGGTCCGTAGTTGGCATAATATTTCTTATGCGATCGTCGAGTGTAGGCGTAACTAGAACATCCATGATGGACCAGGCGGTGTTAGGCGCCCATTTTCGCCCGGCGTGAAGCAGGGCGTTGGCAAGCGCGAGCAGCCTTCTCATGACGGCGACGATGCCGACCTTGGGCGGTTTCCCGGCGGCGAGGGTCGGGTATTTGATTTTGTGTCCTCGTCGAACCGGATCGCCACGAGTGCGGACGTGAAAGTCCCCGGCGAAGATGGACCCTGCCGCCTCGAATGAACTGCTCTCGCTGGGTCTGTCCGGAGTCTCGGGCGATCGAAGCCAGGCTCGCGAGGCTTGCGACGCTTTGGACACTCGACGGATTCGGTTGAATGGCGCGCACGATTGAGGCTTTTGCTGCGTCCGCGTCGTGGTGCCGGAGCAATGTGCTACGGAGCCAGCCCGCTTTGGCGTCTCGGACGTCGTCGGAGCCGACTTATGCCTCAAGCAGGCGCAGCTCTCCCCTGGAGCCACGTCAACGGCGACAGATTGTAGACCAGATTGGCGAGGATCTTGGCCGTCGCCCGCGCCAAGCCGATGGTGCGCACGACTAGGTGCATGCGCCGTTTCTCGGCGGCGAAGACGTGCTCGACCCTGCTACGCACCCGAGCTCGCGCCGTATTGCCGCGGGCGATGTGCGGCGGCATCGCTCTGCCGCGCGACTTGGCGCACTGAAAGTGCGCCGTCAGTCAGCGCCTGTCGAGCAGCGCCAGATTGGCGCGGCTTCGATTACGCGGTGTCGGCCCAGACCTCGCTCGCCGTGTTTGCGGCATCGAGCACGCCGGCAGTTGGCCGTCGTCGTGACGCGCGGCGTGGGTGACGACGAAGCGCCGAATGAAACCATGTGTGCGGTCGATGCCGATGTGGTTGTTGTAGCCGAACACCGGAACCGCGATTTCCGCGGCCTGACGATGCGCGCCCTCCGGCGGTGTTTGGCTTCTTGCCGCGCTTGAGCGTCCAGCGGCCATCGCGATCGATCTGCCGCGTCCGCGCCTTCGGCCAGCCGGACAGCGTGGCGCCGTCGCGCAGCGTCGTTTGCTCCAGCGGGTCGCCCGACGCCGACAGGGCCGCAAGCCGTTCATACGCGCCGAGAAAACCAGATTGCCGCATCATCGCCGCCTCCGATTAGGAAGCCTCAGCGAATCAGATCAAGACTTGCGCCGATACGAGTTTTCGAGGTGTCCAGTCGTCCATCGACGCCTTCAACCACGCCCGGCGTCTGCAGAGCCTGCACGGTCTGACACTCACGAATAGATCTGCTCGATCTAGACGGAAAAGCCGGCTCGATCCAGGATCAACCCGTCACACCAGATCCCGGGACCATACATTCTAAGCGACGCTGCGCTCCGGTTCGCCCCAGGGCAGAACAACTGCCGTGTCGGCGAACTGCGTTCGCGCAGTCCCTCCGTTTCAGCCGTTCTCAACAGTCGGCCCGATGTCGCGTGTGGCGGTCGAACTCATGGGTTCTTTGCCAGGATCGAAGAGCTGGATCGGCGCGCCTGGCATGACAGTGCTGATCGCATGCTTATAGACGAGCTGCGTATGACCATCTCGTCTTAGGAGAACCGAGAAGTTGTCGAACCAAGTTATTATCCCTTGAAGCTTTACACCGTTAACCAGAAACACAGTTACAGGTGTTTTGCCCTTACGGACGTGATTGAGAAAAACGTCCTGGACGTTTTGAGCTTTCTCAGTGGCCACCGGTCGTCATCCTTTTACTTCTTCTGTCCGGAGATCTCGCGCGGCCAGCAGCACGAGAAGGTCAAAGCGTTGTCAGCCGGCCTGTCGCTCATCCGAATTT
Source organism: uncultured Acetobacteraceae bacterium (assembly GCA_964249235.1). Lineage (GTDB taxonomy): Bacteria > Pseudomonadota > Alphaproteobacteria > Acetobacterales > Acetobacteraceae > CAXTPV01. The sequence continues at coordinate 43,677 of CAXUBM010000002.1, forward strand.
ACTCCAAGTTGCTTCAACTTGCGATGCAACGCACTTCGCTCCATGCCAACGAAGCCGGCTGTTCGGCTGATATTGCCGCCGAAGCGAACAAGCTGCGCCTGCAGATACTGTGTTTCGAACAGGTCACGAGCCTCGCGCAGCGGTAAGCCGATCACGTCTGCTCCCGGATCAAAATTCAACAGGACGGGAGCTCCCTGACTAATCTCTGGTGGAAGCATTTCGGCCCGGATCGGCTCGGATACTGAGCCGGGCACCATGATTAGAAGCCAATCGATCACGTTACGCAATTGTCGGACATTTCCGGGCCAGTCGTAAGTCTGCATTGCGGCGAGAGCGTCGGCGGAGAAGTGGCGTCTTTGCGTGCCGGCGGTCTCGGCCGATCGAGCGATGAAACTCCTGGCAAGCTCCGGGATATCATCGCGACGCTCCCTCAATGAGGGCAGCCGCAACGGAACCACCGCCAGACGGTAATAGAGATCCTCCCTGAGACGGCCTGAGGCGATCTCGGTCTGCAGGTCTCTGTTCGTCGTCGCCAACACGCGAACGTCCACCTTCACCCGGGTCGCTCCTCCAAGCCGCTCAAAGGTTTGATCCTGCAGAGCCCGCACGATCTTGCCTTGCGTTTCGAGTGGCATGTCGCTGACTTCGTCGAGGAGCAGCGTGCCGCCATGCGCCTTCTCAAGAAGACCCGTTCGCCTCTTGACTGACCCGTCGGCACTTCCTTCGAGACCAAACAGCTCTTCCTCGAAGCGCGTCGGTGATAAAGTTGCGCAATTGAGGGCTACGAATGGGCCATCGGCCCGTCGCGACCGCGCGTGGATCATACGCGCTGCCACTTCTTTGCCGACTCCCGGGGCGCCCGAGATCAGCACCCGCGAACCGGTGGGAGCGACTCGCTCGATCTGTTGGCGTACACTGATGATCGACTGACTATCCCCTTCCAAGCGATTGTCCGGACCCGCCCGGAGACGCAGCTCCGCGTTCTCCCGCGCGAGCCGTGCCGCCTCAAGCGCGCGGCTGACGCACAGCAGCAGACGATCGGCCTGGAAAGGCTTCTCGATGAAGTCATAGGCGCCCTGCTGAATCGCCGAGACGGCAGTTTCGATCGTTCCGTGGCCAGAGATCATGACAACCGGAACCGGAGGCGTCTCGTCGGTGATCGCCTGCAGGACGCCCAGGCCGTCGAGCTTGGACCCCTGCAACCAGACGTCAAGAATAACGAGTGTCGGACGTCGGGCACGAAACGCAGCGATCGCAGACTCGGCATCGCCCGCCTGGCGTGTATCATATCCCTCGTCGCGAAGGATGCCGTCGACCAGCAGCCGGATATCCGGCTCATCATCAACGATCAGTATCTCATGTGCCATGGAGATCTCTTCTAGGCAGTATTAGCGTAGCGACCGCCCCGGTCCTGTCGTTGCGGTCGACGAGAGTGACCGCACCACCATGGTCCTCCATGATCTTTTTGACGATCGCAAGGCCGAGACCTGTTCCCTTCGGCTTATGAGTTACGTAGGGCTCAGTCAAACGACCTTGATCCTCGGGTGGCAGTCCCACACCATTATCGGTAACGACGAGGTCTGTATGGGTGGCAAAAGACGCGATCGAGAGCTCGACGACGCCGCTCTCCGACTCACTGCAAGCGAGGATCGCGTCGGCCGCGTTGAGCAGGAGGTTGGCTAAGGCTTGCCCAACCAATCGTCGATCGCAGGGGACCAACGGGCCGCTTGCTGGAATTGACGTCAACCAAGTGATCCGAGGGTGAGCCGCCTTCGGCAAGACGAGCGCTTCTCTGGCGATCTGGCCAAGATCTTCGGTTTTGATCAGCGGTTGAGGCATACGAGCGAAGGCTGAGAACTCGTCGACCATTCGACCAATGTCTCCCACCGAACGCACGATCGTGTCAGCGCATTGCTGAAACGTCTCTCGATCGGAGGTAATCTCCTTCAGAAAACGGCGCTTCAGCCGCTCGGCAGAGAGTTGAATGGGCGTCAGGGGATTTTTGATCTCGTGCGCGATGCGGCGGGCCACGTCGGCCCACGCGGCCTTCCTTTGAGCGGCCTGCAGCTCGGTGATGTCGTCGAACGTGACGACATACCCGTCTAGTCTGCCGCCTCGAATCTGGGTCGCGATACGGACCAGAAGCGTTCGCCTGCGGCCTGCCTGCTCAAGCTCGAGTTCGCCGGTGTGAGCGCGATCCGGATGTTTGGCGGCGGCTTCCAGCAGAGGCGCGAGTTCGGGCGTCACCTCGCGGAGCTTATGGGCCACGGAGGCGAGGAGGTCAGCGCCAAGGAGATCGCTTGCCACCCGATTGGGCAATTCGATGCGCTGATCGCCATCCAAACCGATCACGCCAGCCGACACACCGGACAACACTGTCTCGGTGAAGCGCCGCCGTTCGTCGATCTGGCCGTAGGCGGCCATCAGTTCCGTCCGTTGGGCCGCGAGCTGGTCGGTCATCCGATTGAAGGCTCGGGACAGGCCTCCGACCTCGTCATCGGCGACCCGTTCGGGCACACGTGCATCGAGGTCGCCTTGCCGGACGCGTTCCGCGGCCACGATCAGGGCACCGAGCGGCTTGGCAATCTGGTTGGCGAGCAACAGGCCGATCAGAACGGCGGCAGACAGGACGAGCAGAGCCACCAGCGCAAAAACAACCACGAAGGTGACCTGTAGACCGAACCGGTGCCGGTCCAGTCGGTCGTATTCGCCGACTGCGACCTCCGTGCGCTCCATATGCCCCAGGATCGCTGCATCGACCGGACGCGAGATCATCAGCATCAGGAGCTGCGGAGAATTGAGCAACATCAGCGCGCTAACGGTTGATCGATCCGGACTTTCGAAAACGGCGACCTCATGCGACCTTGCCTTGAGAATGTCGGAGGCGGGAGGCATCGGTAGCGGTCGATTGCTCATCGAGGCAAGCCACTGCCCGGAAACGGGATCAAAGATCACCGCATCGGACAGGCCGTTCGCTGCACCGACATTCCACAGGATTTGAGTGACCTCCTCCGGATCGGAGATAATCTTGGCGTCAACCCCGCTCGCCGTCAGATCGCTCGCCATGTTCACGACGTCGGCACGAATGGTCTCGTCATGCTCAGTGAGGTAGCCGCGAGCAGCTTGCAAACTTTCGGCCAAAGCCGTTCGCACGCGGTCGTTGAACCAGGACTGGATACCGACTTCGAAGAGCACGGTTGCAAAGATCGCAACGACGATCGTGGGTGTGACGGCCACGACGCTGAACAGCATCACGAGTCTCACGTGAAGCCTGGCGCCGGCGAGACCTCGGCGTCGATCCGTCCAGACCCTCGAGACGCCGGCGGCCAGCGCGAAGCCGAGCAACAGAACGGCCACGGCGTTGACGAGGAGGAAGACGATGTCGAGGTGTAGGTGGCGGGTCAGCGACAAGCCGCGGGCCATGAGAGTGAAGGTTGCAGTGCCAGTCACCAGCGCAATGGCGGACAAGACCAGTGTGGCGACCTTGCCCGGCGCTGCATCCAGCAACTTGCGGTGCAAGGAGAACTGATCGGGACGCTTCCAGCTGATCTGGCGAAATGTGTTCATGTGTGGCCCTAGCCGAGCCCTCTCACCACCGGGATCTCGAGATCTCTTATCTTCTTGCGTAGCGTGTTGCGATTGAGCCCAAGGACGGCGGCCGCCTTGATCTGGTTTCCCTTCGTCGCCGAGAGAGTCATTGCAATCAGCGGGCGCTCGACCTCCGCGATCACGCGATCGTAGATGTCGCGCATCGGGGTGCCATCCGTGCCTGCGGTGAGGAATTGCTTGATGTGGCGCTCGACCGATGCAGCGAGCGACTCCGTGCTGCCACTCCCACCGACAGCGTCGTCTCCTTTCGAGAATGTCGTTTCCGCAAGCTCGCCCGCAATGATCTCCTCGCCGATCGCTTCCTGCGGGTAGAGCGCAGCGAGCCGACGCATCAGGTTTTCGAGTTCGCGCACATTGCCAGGCCAACGGTAGGTGCGCAGTCGCTCGATCGCTCCCTCGGTCAGCGATTTGCCGGCAAGGCCACTGTCCCTGGCTCGATCGAGGAAGTGGCGTGCCAGAAGCGGAATATCTTCGTTGCGTTCGCGCAGCGGCGGCAGGCGGATGGGTACCACGTTCAGTCGATAGAAGAGATCCTCCCTGAAACTGCCCACTCGAATTGCCTGGCGGAGATCACGGTGTGTGGCGGCGATAATGCGGACATTGGCCTTGATCGACTGCCGGCCGCCGACTGTGCTGAATTCACCCTCTTGAAGGACACGGAGCAGACGGGTCTGCGCCTCCGGCGGCATGTCGCCGATTTCGTCGAGGAACAGCGTGCCACCGGCCGCTTGCTCGAAGCGGCCCTGGTTGCGATTGGTGGCACCGGTGAAAGCGCCGCGCTCATGACCGAAAAGCTCGCTTTCGATCAGTTCGCGCGGTATCGCCGCCATGTTGATCGCGACGAACGGACCCGTCCTCCGACGGCCGTAATCGTGCAGGGCGCGCGCGACGAGTTCCTTGCCGGTGCCGCTTTCACCATTAACCATGACGGTCAGGTCAGCAGTGGTCAGCCTGGCGATGGAGCGATAGATCTCCTGCATGGCCATCGAACGACCGATCAGGGGAAGTTTTTCCTCCGAGTCGCGAGCCTCGGGGGTCGGCGGTGCGGGAGGTGGCGCCGCCAAGGCACGCTCCACCACGGACAGAAGTTCCTTCAGGTCGAACGGTTTGGGCAGGTACTCGAATGCACCGCGTTGGGTCGCCTTGACGGCAGTCATGAGCGTTGATTGCGCGCTCATGACGACCACGCGAAGGTCCGGTCTGACACGCTTGATGCGAGGAATGAGATCCAGGCCGCTCTCGTCGGGCATCACGACATCGGTGATGACGAGATCACCCTCGCCGTCCTCGACCCAGCGCCACAGCGTCGTGGCATTGCCGGTCGTGCGAACTTGATAGCCCGAGCGGCCGAGTGCTTGTGTCAGCACGGTCCGGATCGACCTGTCGTCGTCGGCGACGAGGATCGTCGGTAGCGTCACGCGTCTCCCCTTCCCGTCAGCTGGTCTTGGCGCCGTAATCTTCCGGTATCACAGGTAGGTGCAATCGCACCTCCGTGCACCCGAACCGGCTATCAACCTCGATCATGCCGCCATGGTCGCCGACGATCTTGGCGGCGAGCGCTAGACCGAGGCCGTTGCCGGAAGGCTTGGACGTGACGAACGGTTCGAACAGATGCGGCTTGATGTCCTCCGGGATACCCGGACCGTTGTCGCGGACCGTCACCAGAAGCGGCAGATGAACCCGCTCGGCCGAACCCGGCATGACCAGTCTCAGACCATGGCGGAAAGAGGTCATCAAGGTGATTTCGCCGCCACCGTCGATCTCGGCGATCGCCTCGGCCGCGTTCTTGATCAGGTTGAGAAGAACTTGGACCAGCTGGTCTCGATTGCCGAGAACAGGAGGCAGCGAGGGATCGTAGCGCTCATTGATCCGGATCCCGGCAGCGAAACCGGTTCTGGCGAGCATGCGCACGTGCTCGAGCACACGGTGGATGTTGACTGGACGGCGTTCGATCGGCTTTTCGCTGAACATCTCCATCCGGTCAACCAACGCGCGGATCCGGTCGGCCTCGTCGCGGATGAGGACCGCCAGTTCCCGATCAGCACCGGACGAGGCGGAACCTTCGAGAAGCTGGGCCGCGCCGCGTATGCCCGAGAGCGGGTTCTTGACCTCGTGAGCCAGGATCGCCGCCATGCCGGCGACACTCCGCGCGGCATTGCGAAACGTCAGGCGGCGGTCGAGGGCGCGAATACTGGAACTGTCCTGAAGCGTCAGCACGACAAGGTCGGAACGGTCGGCGAGGAGCGTGCCCTGGGCGATGACCTCGTGTTTGGCCAATCGCGGACTCTGGAGCGTCAGGTCATGTTCGATGATTGATCCGCCTCGCGCGCGGACCTGTCGGAGCATCATGAACACCGGGCTGTCGTCGGCGATGAAGTCTCGCAGCGACATCTGCACCAACAGCGCAATCGAGACACCAAAGAATGGTTCGGCGGCGGCGTTGGCATCTTTGATGCGGCCGTCGTCGTCGAGAATGAGTGTGACGATCGAGAGCGCGTCGAGGATCTGACGAGGATCGATCGGCGCTTTCTCGGCCGGGTGCGCGGTGTGCGCCGCCGCCGCGAGCGGCTTCACGCGGCCCAAGCGGTTCGATCCGCGTCCTGGCATTCCAAGCCGGGCGCTCGAGGGCGTCGAAAACCCGTCTCGATCAGACGGTCGTAGTATGCGGCCAGGCGAGTGCGAGCGACATCGACGTCCGGCTCCTGGTTGAGAGCCGCACGGAAGGACGCTGAGCCAGGCAGGCCGTTCGAATACCAGCCGATATGCTTGCGAGCGACCCGCATGCCGGACTCACGTCCGTAGTGACGGAGCATGGCTTCATAGTGGCCGATAGCAATCTCCTTCTCGGCGGCGAGATCCAGGGGCGACGCTCCGACCCGGCCGGCGAGAACGCCAGCGATGAACGCGGGAAACCACGGACGCCCGTAGGCACCGCGGCCGACCATCACGCCATCGGCTCCGGAACGCGCCAGTGCCTCGCGTGCATCGACCTCGTTCCTGATGTCGCCATTGACGATGACCGGCACGCGTGTTGCCCGCTTGACCTCAGCCACGAATGCCCAATCGGCGGTGCCGTCGTAGAATTGCTGGCGAGTGCGTCCGTGCACTGTGACCATGGCGATGCCGCATTCCTCGGCGAGTCGAGCCAGCCTCGGTGCGTTCAGGTGGGCGTGATCCCATCCCATTCGCATCTTCAGCGTCACGGGAACACGGACTGCAGCGACCGTGGCGGAGAGTATGCGGACGGCGGCCGCCTCGTCGCGCATGAGCGCCGAGCCCGCCTGCTGGCCCACTGCGACCTTCTTGACCGGACAACCGAAATTGATGTCGATCACATCGGCGCCGCGATCGACGGCAATGCGGGCCGCCTCTGCCATGGCGGTGGGTTCGCAGCCGGCGAGCTGGACGGCGCTCGGTCCTGCAGCGTCGACTTCGGCCATGCGCGCGGTGACCTTGTTGTCGCGGATCATCGCCCAGGACGCGATCATCTCGGACACGACGTAGGGCGCACCGAGTTGCCGGGCCAGCTGCCTGAATGGGAGGTCGGTGACGCCGGACATGGGTGCCAGGATCACCGGGCTGTCGATTGACAGGCGGCCGAGCTTGATCGGCTTCAATGTCACGGGTTTGCCTAGCATTTGTGCAAGGTAGCGGGTTCGCCGATTCCGTGCAATTCGCTCGCGTGCCGATGGCAGGTGAAAGCAGGTCTCGATGGTTCCTCGGATAGGCTTTGGCTATGACGTTCACGTGCTCGAGGAAGGCCGCGCGCTGACTCTCTGCGGCATCACGCTTACCCACAGCCACGGACTGGCCGGCCATTCGGACGCCGATGTCGGCATCCACGCGGTGTGCGATGCGATCTACGGCGCCCTCGTGGAGGGCGATATCGGTCGGCATTTCCCGCCAAGCGAGGCGCGGTGGCGCGACGCCGACAGCGCAGTGTTCCTGGCGCATGCGGCCTCACGCATCGCGGCGCGGCGCGGCGTGCTGACCTCGGTCGACATCACGCTGATCTGTGAGAGGCCGCGGATCGCACCGCATGCCGAGGCGATGCGAGGCAAGTTGGCTGGAATACTTCAGGTCGGGGTCGATCGGGTCTCGGTCAAAGCGACCACGAGCGAGCGGATCGGCTTCGTCGGGCGCGAAGAGGGGATCGCGGCACAGGCCGCAGTCCTGATCCTCCTACCGGACTGAGACTAGAGCGGGGCGCCGATCGGCATGCCTTCGACGAGGACCGGCTCTTTCTCATCGATTTCGAGGCGGACCATGCACGGGCTCGTCGCCCAATCCTGCACAACCGTGTTGCCGTTGAGCAGGGAGGCTGCGGCGACAGGTCCGTCGTCGGTATGGACGACCTGTCCAGCGGCGAGCAGGACATCATGATGTGGCTGCATCGGGCCGAATGCGTCCCTCCTGACGCGGATAGGCGCGACAGGGACCGCTTGTCCGGGCTGGGTCGGCGTGGCGAACTCGACCGAGCGGACGTGCGAGAAGCGGCCTCGCGCGGTCAGGATCTCCTCGCCGGCCACCAGGTTCTCGACAGGGATCTCGCCTCGCCTGGTGATGACGCGACTTCCGGTCGCAATCCCGGCTGGGCCGGTGATGGACGCCTTGCAAGCGGCTCTCGCAGCCGTGCGGCGGCGATGAACCGTCCCGTTCTCAATGGACATCGAATCCTCTCCACCGGAACTTGCGCCCGGTTGCATAGAGAAAACGCCCGTCCTCAGACGCAGGTCAAGGGATTTGATTCTGTATCGGAACAGTTCCGGTCAGATTACCGCCGTGGCGAAACTCAGCAGCGCGTCCGCGGCGATGCTGCCGGCGGCAAATACCTGAAGCGAGGATCGGTCGCGGCCGCCGGTCGCCACTGTCCAGGCAAGCCGGCAGAGCAGGCCAGCCAGGATTGCCCATCCGGCCAGCGGCGAGTGCAGGAGCAAGCCGGTGGCGAACATCACGCCCAACTGCCGCCGCGAACCGCCGGCGACTTGCAGCAAGGCGCCTGGTATCGCCCAGACGAGCAGGACGTGCGCGATCGCGGGGCTCGAGCCGGCCTTGATGGCGGCGACGAAGACGTGGTCGACGGGCGCGACCTGTCCGCGCGCGAAGTAGCCGTGGTGAGTGACGATGACGACCAGGGCGGCGACGACGAGCGCGAACATAGCCGCGAAATATTGCTGGCGGCGGCCATCGCGCTCGAACTGCGAGTCAGGGTCCTCGCCGCGGATCAGGAATCCGGCCTTCAGGTCGCAGCCCATGTCGGCGAAGGCAGGACCGGTTGAGGCAGTGAAACCGGTCAGCAGCGCCAGCGGCGCGGGAGGGAAGCCGATCAGCAAGCCGACTCCCAAGCTGACGACGGCGACCGCGAAGGCGGGAAACCAGCCGGAGTGCATGCCGGCCAAGCCGATGATGAGTTCGTGAAGGAGGGCGGCAAACGCCGCGTAGAAGACGAAGGCGAGCAGCAGTCCCGGCGAAAGCTTGGCGGCAAAGCCGGCGAGGACTGCCAGGAGGGCGGCGATCAGGAGGTAGAGGAGGCTGCCGAGGCCGATCGTGCGCGGCAGGTTGCGGTCCGCCACCGCCGGTGCGCCCGCGCCGCGCCGGCGGCCGAAGGCCAGCGTCGAAAGGACCTGCAGGAGGGCGACAAGGCCGGCGCCGAGCATCACCGCCTGCGGGATGTGGGTGTGCCCGAGATCGCCGCCGGGTGCGATGCTTGCGAGGATGGGCAGATGCGAGGCGATGACGTGCGGGTAGCCACGCAGCAGCAGTGCGATGCCGAAGGCAAAGAGGGCGGCGGCGTTGCCAATGAACGCCACACCGAAGCCCGACATCGGAATGCCGAAGGCGGAACCGGCAAGGCCGACGGCGACACCGGTGCCGAGACGAACGAGCCGGCGGCCACCCTGATCGCCTGCCTCGATGGTCTCGGCGGCGGCAACGCCTGGCGGCCAAGCGCCCTCGGCAGGGAAGATGCGCGAGCCGAACATCCTGTACAGCATCGTCGCGTCGAGCAGCATGGCCAGGATGGCACCGCCGAGCATCGGCCAGACCAGGTCTGCGCGGCCCAGCAGAAACGGGATGCCGACCGGGAGCATCAGACTGTTGGCGGCGCCGAAGGTACTGGCCGAGATGGCGCTTTGAGCGAGGTTCTGCACGTGCGGTGAGCGAAACGTGCCCAGGGCGGGAAGCGGAATACGGCCGAGCGCCATGCCGGCCAAAGCGCCGATCAGGGACGTGTTGGTGGTCACGCCAAGCCGGACGAGAACCTGGATGCCGATGACCGAGCCCAGGACGCAGAGCGGTCCGACCAGCAGGATGGTCGGGAGGGTGAAGAAGCGGGGGTGTTCGGGCGACGACCGGGCGCGCGATGCGCCGGAACGCCCTTCCTCGATCAGGTCAGGGCGACGATCGCCACCACCATCGGTATCACCGCCAGTATGATCCAAGACCCCATCGCCATCGTCGCCACCGCGCCGGCGATACGCGGACGGATCCGTCGCCGCCCGGACAGCGCCTCGCCTGTGGGCATCGTGGATGGATGGTCGTTCATGCGGCTCCTCCGGCGATCTCTCGGGGCGCGAACCTAGCAGCCGCTGCAGCAGGCGTGTGTAACCGTGCGTCACCGGCCCCGTCCGGCCCAATCGGCGTGCGCGCCGACAAGGAGCTTGAGGAGCAAGGGGTTCCTCCTCCGACCCGAGACGGGGCGGCAATCAAACCGAGCCAAATTCCATTCACGTCTTGGTGATATCATGGCCAGTTCGTCGGAATGCGAGCGAAGGGGCACCGGAGTTCGGCCGAATCGGTCAGTGTCGCGCGGTCGATGCCGGCGACCGAGGCGCCGGGCGGACCCTCGAGACAGGCGCGATAGAGCTCGTCCAACACGCTTGCCGACGCCGACACGCTGGCCAGAACGGTGCCGTCGGCGTGATTGCGCACGTGGCCGGCGACACCGAGCGCGTCTGCGGTGCGAACCATCCAGTCACGATAGCCGACGCCCTGGACACGCCCGGCGATGATCCAGCGCTCGGCGCGCATCTCGGTCATCGCAGGATGCCGAGTCGGCGCAGCAGGGTCGCCGTGTTCGGCGGCTTGGGCCGGGTGCCGGCGCACGTGCCCGAAGGAGCCGACGAGCCGCCGATCGTGATGCCGACGCGTCCACCCGGAGCGGGCGCCAGAGCGACGATCGGCCGTGCGAATGAACCGGTGATCGCCGCCGCCGTCGCGATCGACGTGGGTCCGACGTGGAGCGTCGGCTTCACGGCGAGCGCGAGCGTGTCGTGGGTGAGATCGACGGTTCCGTGACCATCGACATCGACAAGGCTGGACACTGCCGAGAAGCTGGCGAGGTTCAGGCGATCGCTGTCGATCGAGCCATCGATGGCCACACAGTCGAGCCGCAGTGGCGCGTTGGCAACCGGCGGCAGGTGCGCGTTGCTGATGATGGCGGCGAGGAGAGCGCCGGTCAGCTCCGACGGCAACGTCGCGTTGCGGACCGTGACAGTAAGCGGGCCGGACAACGAGGCCCGGTCGAGCCTCTGCCCGTGAGCTGTGCCGCGAAGTGTCGCGGAGACGGAGAGCGAACCGCCTTGGATCGGCTCGCCGGTGAGCAGGCTGAGGATCGGAGAGGCGGGCAAGCGCGTGCCGTCCATCTTCAGTGTCACCGCGCCGGACCGGGTGTCGTCGGAGGCGACGAGCCAGGGTGGCTGGCCGGCGAAGGAGGCGCGCGCCGACAGCATGTGCGCCGCGCCCAGCGAAACCACGATGCGCGCCCGCGAGAACGAGGCAGCCCCGATCGACAGCGTCTGGGCATCCAAGGCGGCGTGGAAGGTGCTGTGGCCGCCGGACACGTCGAGATCGCCGGTGGCGGACCGGACCCGGGCGGCCAGGCTGCCCAGAAGGGAGGACACTGGCTCGGCATCGGGCGCGGAGAGATCCACGTGGGCCTGCAGGCTGGCGTTGGCGGTTCGCCGCGCAGCCGCACCATCGAGCTTGAGCGTGTCGCCACCCAAGGACAACGTGGCGCGGACCGTGCCGGGCCGGCCAGGAGACTGCCAGGAGCGAAGCGTGCCGAGAGCGCCGGTGACGGCGACCGGTGTGCGGCGGACCTCTCCGGACACGTCGACGAGAAGCGGTGCATCGGGCCGCTCGGCGTTCACGGTGGCGCGCGCCAGCATCAAGGCGGGCAGGAAGCGGGAGAGATCGATGTCCGTGGCGGTCGCGGTCAGCGTCCGGATCGTGGGCCGCTCCCTGTCTCGACCGGCGAGGTCGGCGCGCAGCGACAGGGTGGTCAGCGCAGGGAGCGACGCGTGCGGGAACAAACCGTCGATCAGCGCGAGATGCGGGAGGTCGGCTTCGATCCGCCCGTCGTAGGCGCGTTCGGCAGGCGTTACGCTGCCGTCGAACACCAGATGCCCCTCGTCGCCGGACAGGGACAGCTGGAGTTCGGCGCGCAGCGGAAAGGGTGCGTTCCACGCCAACTCGCCGGTCCTGGCGGAGCCGGCCGAGACGGTGAAGGAGGTCGCACCATGGCGTCCTGCGGCGCTCAGTGTGATCGTGTGGCCTTCGCGGCGCACCCGCAGCCTGTCGATGAGGACGGTTCCGGTGCCAAGTCTGTCCGGTGCGTTCCAGGTCAGTCGCCCCGAGCGCAGCGAGGCTTCATCGAGCCGAACCATCACGGGATGCCCGGCTCGACGACGGGAGCCGGCTTGCCTGGCAGGCGAGGTTCGCGTGGTCGGCAGCCAGTTCGGCTTGCCGCGCACGGTCTCGAGCAGGATGTCGGGGCGGGTCAGGGAAAGCTGGGTGACGTCGACGCGCCGTTCGAGCAGTGCGAACGGCTCCAGGACGACGTCGATCGCAGCGGCCGTGATCATGACCGGCCTGGTGCCCCCGGGCAGATTAGAGACCGATACGTCGCGGGCGAGGAGTTCGGGTGAAGGAAGAAGACGAAGTCGGATCTCGCCGCCGATACGGAGCCCGTGGCCGGTGGCGTGCTCGAACGCGCGCTCGATCCTTCCCCTGAAGCGGTTGCCGTTCCAGGAGGTGAACAGCAAGCCCGCGATCATGGCGAGCAGCACCACCGGCGCAACCGTCCAGGCGAAGATCGAAGCCGGCCTCATCTAGACCTTGAGGATGGCGGATTCGCGCGGCACTTCGAAGCCGAGCCGCTTGAATGTCTCGCGCATGTGCGGTGGCAAGCCGGCGCGGACGACCAGCGTGCCGCCGACGGGGTGCGGGAACTCGATCGAGCGTGCGTGCAAGTGCAGGCGGGCGGAGAAGCCGTCCAGACGGGCGACCTCGCCGCCGTATTTCGGGTCGGCGAGGATCGGATGGCCGAGAGCGTTGCAATGGACGCGAAGCTGGTGGGTGCGGCCGGTCAACGGCGACAGTTCGAGCCAGGTCAGGCGACGGCCGGCGGCGTCAAGGGTGCGGTATTCCGTGCGCGCGGCGGCTGCATCCTCATCGTCGCGCTCGGCGAGGATGGTGATGGCCCCTGCCCCGCCACCGAGGCGCGCCAGCGGCGCGTCGATGACCCCCTCAGAGGGCGACGGTCTGCCGATGACGACCGCCCAATAGATCTTGTGCATGTCGCGCGAGCGGAAGAGTGCGGCCAGCTTGGCCGCGTTCGCGGGGCCCTTGGCGAGCAGCATGACACCGGACGTGTCGCGGTCGAGGCGGTGGACGAGAAGCGGCCGGCGGCCGGCGTCGTCGCGCAGCGAGGCAAGCATGCCGTCGACGTGGCGGAGGATGCCGGGGCCGCCCTGGGAGGCGAGCCCACTCGGCTTGTCGAGGACGAGAAGATGATCGTCCTCGTAGAGGGTCAGTGATGCCAGCTCGCGGATGTCGCGCGGATTGCGACGTGGCTGCCGGTCGGCACCGGGCGGCGGCAGTGGCGGCAGACGGACCGACTGCCCGGCGAGCACGCGGGTCGCGGCGTCGGCGCGCTTGCCGTCGACCCGGATCTGGCCGGTGCGGCAGAGGCGCTGGAGGACGCCTTGGGTGACGGCGGGGTGACGGCGCCGAACCCAACGGTCGAGACGCAGGCCCGCCTCGTCGTCGGTGACGACCTCCATGGCGACGCTCAAGAGCATCGTCTCAAGGCTGGCCAGCAGCCGACCGGGTTTGGCGCAGGCGCGACCATTCGGCCAGTCGAGACCTGATCGAGGCTTCGGCGCCGCGGTGGGTGGGCGTGTAGAAGGTCTGGCGCTCCATGTCGTCCGGAAAGTAGTTCTGTCCGGAGAAGGCATCTTCCTGGTCGTGATCGTAGCTGTAGTCGCGCCCGTAACCGAGGTCTCGCATCAGGCGGGTCGGCGCGTTGCGGATATGGGCAGGCGGCATCAGGCTTCCGGTGGTCTTGGCGGCCCGCATGGCCGCGCCGAAGGCTTTGTAGACAGCGTTCGACTTGGGCGCGACGGCGAGATGGACGACAAGCTCGGCCAGGGCGAGTTCGCCCTCGGGGCTGCCGAGCCGCTCGTAGGTTTCCCAGGCGGCGATGGCAAGCGGCAGGGCGGCGGGATCGGCGAGGCCGACGTCCTCGGCGGCAAAACGGGTCAGCCGGCGGGCGAGATAGCGCGGATCCTCGCCGCCGGTCAGCATGCGGGCGAACCAGTAGAGCGCGGCGTCCGGGTCGGAGCCGCGCAATGACTTATGCAGCGCGGAGATGAGGTTGTAGTGCTCCTCGCGGTCGCGGTCGTAAAGGATGGCGCGGCGGGCGAGCAGGGCAGCGAGTGCCGTGGGGCCGAGAGGCTCTGGGGCGTCGGCGGCGAAGAGCTGTTCGGCCATGTTCAGCAGGTAACGGCCATCGCCGTCGGCCATGGCGCGCAGGGCTGTGCGCGCGTCCGCGTCGAGCGGGAGTGTTCTGGCGGCGAGTGCTTCGGCGCGAAGCAGGAGCTGCTCGAGGGCCGCGTCGTCGAGCCGGTGCAGGACCAGGACCTGGCAGCGCGAGAGCAAGGCGGCGTTCAGCGCGAAACTCGGGTTCTCGGTGGTGGCGCCGACGAGGACGACGGTGCCGTCCTCGACGACGGGCAGGAAGCCGTCCTGCTGGGCGCGGTTGAAGCGATGGATCTCGTCGACGAAGAGGAGGGTGCCGCCACCGCTCTCGGCGACGTCGGCGGCTTCCTCGAATGCGCGCTTGAGGTCGGCGACACCCGAAAAGACGGCGGAGAGCTGGACGAAACGCAGGCCTGCGGCTTCGGCGAGCAGGCGGGCGACCGTGGTCTTGCCGGATCCGGGGCCGCCCCAGAGGATGAGGCTCGCCAGGCTGTGGCGAGCCAGCATCCGGCGGATGGCGCCGTCGGCGCCGAGGAGTTGGTCCTGGCCGACGACCTCGTCGAGCGAGACAGGCCGAAGCCGGTCGGCGAGCGGTCGGGTGGCGGCCTGGCTTTCGGCGCGGCGACGGCTGGCGGGGAACAGTTCGCCGGTCGCGGTCGTCGACTGCCGTTTGGGGCGGGTTGTCACGTCGAGGAGGATAGCCGCAAAAGCGCTACGGTGAAGCGCCCGGTCCGGCATCGAGACCCGAAAGGATCATTCCCATGCCCGACGATGGCGATCACCCGCAGCCCGAGGCGGGCCGCCCGGGACCGGCCGCTGCGGGCCTGGCGGCGCTGGGCATCGTGTTCGGCGACCTGGGAACCAGTCCGCTCTACACGCTGCAGACGGTGGTGGAGGATGCGGGCGGCAAGGTCAATCACGACGCGCTGTTCGGCAGCTTGTCGTTGCTGTTCTGGGCGCTGTTCGTCGTAGTGACGTTGAAATACACCGCCCTGGTGATGCGGGCGGACAGCCATGGCGAGGGCGGCATCCTGGCCCTGCTTTCGCTGGTGGGACCGCGGCTGGGCGACCGCGTGTTCTCGCGGGCGACGCTGCTGACCTGCGCGGGATTGTTCGGGGCGGCGCTCCTCTATGGGGATGGGGTGATCACGCCTTCCATCTCGGTGCTGAGCGCGCTCGAGGGAACGGAGACGGTGACGAGCGCGGTCAAGCCGTACGTGCTGCCGCTCGCGGTGGTGATCCTGGCGGGACTGTTCGCGGCGCAGCCCTTCGGGACGGCGTCGATCGGGGTGGTGTTCGGGCCGGTGATGCTGGTCTGGTTCGTCACGATCGGGGCGCTGGGAGCGGTGAACCTGGCCGCGCATCCGTCGGTCGTGGCGGCGTTGAACCCGCTGGTCGCGCTGGGCTTTCTGGGCCGGCATGGATGGGGGAGCTTCGTCGTGCTGGGTGGCGTGTTCCTGGCGGTGACGGGTGCGGAGGCACTCTACGCCGACATGAGCCATGTCGGGCGTCGACCGGTGCGGGTCTCGTGGCTGGGCGTGGTGTTTCCGGCACTGCTGCTGAGCTATGCGGGCCAGGTCGCGTTCATGGATGCCCACCAGGGGGTGAAGGGCAATCCTTTCTTCGCGTCGATGCCGCACGTGCTGGTGATCCCGATGGTGGTGCTGGCCACGCTGGCGACGATCATCGCCAGCCAGGCGATCATCACCGGGACGTTCACGCTGACGCGGCAGGCGATGCAGCTCGGCTGGTTTCCGGGGCTGAACATCAGGCAGACCTCGGACACCGAGTACGGGCAGATCTACGTGCCGGTCGTGAACTGGCTGATGATGCTGGGCACGCTGGCGATCGCCTTGATGTTCAAGAGTTCGGACAAGCTGTCCGGCGCCTATGGGACGGCGGTGTCGACGACGATGCTGATGACGACCGCGCTGATCTACGACGTGATGCGCGTGCGCTGGCGATGGAGCGTGGCGGTGGCGGGAGCGATCGCGGCGTCGCTCCTGGTGATCGATCTGGCCTTCTTCAGTGCCAACCTGCTCAAGGTCGCAGAGGGCGGCTACGTGCCGCTGACGATCGGCTCGCTGCTCTTTGCGATCATGCTGGTCTGGCACCGGGGGATCGGTCTGGTTCGCGACGGACTGGCTCCGCTCGGCGAGCGTGTGGACGAGGTGCTGGCGAAGCTGCGGGCGCACGAGATCCCTCGCCTGCCCGGGACGGTGGTGTTCCTGTCGCGCTCGGAGTCCGTGGTGCCGCCGCTGATGGCGAGGCACATCGCGGACTTCAACTCGCTGCCCGCGAGGGTGGTCGTGCTGGCGGTGCAGTTCACCGACGAGGCGCGGGTGCCGTCGGAGGAGCGGGTGACGACGCGCCAGGTGCTGGAGAATATCTGGCAGGTGACGGTCCGCTTCGGGTTCGTGGAGGTGCCGAACCTGCCGTCGGCGCTGGCCCAGGCCAAGGCACTGGGCTGCGACATCGACCTCGAGGGGGCGCTGTATCTCGCGGGCAAGGACGACATCGTTCCACACGAGAAACACCCGCGGATGCCGCTGTGGCAGCGGGTGATGTTCGGGCTGATGTATCGCAACGCGGTGCGGGCGTCGGACCGGTTTTCGCTGCCGCGGCGGCGGCTCGTGGAGATCGGCCATCAGGTCGAGGTGTGAGGCCAGGGCTTTGCCCTGGACACGGTTGGGGGCCGACCCCCGAGACCCTACGACTTCCGTCCCGGCCGCCACGGAGCTCGCCCTCGGAGGGGGTCGGGGGCACAACCCGCCGGTTCGACTTGAAACTTTTTCGGGCCCCGGCGCGGCGGCGTCAACCGCGGGTTGACGGCCTCGGCGGCCGCGCCACGGCGGAACGCCCTTGCTCGGCGTCAATGGCGGGTTGACGGGTCAGAAGGCGCGTTCGGTGACGAATTTGGGGTTGAGGTAGCTCTCGATCGCTTCCGCGCCGCCTTCGGAACCGTAGCCGCTTTCCTTCATGCCGCCGAAGGGGGTTTCGGGCAGGGCGAGGCCGACGTGGTTGATCGAGATCATGCCGCTCTCGATGCGGTCGCCGAGTGCCGCGACATGGCCGCTGGAGCGGCCGAAGGCATAGGCGGCGAGCGCGAACGGCAGGCGGTTGGCCTCGTCGATGGCTTCGTCGAGGTCGTGGAAGGGGATCATCAGGGAGACGGGGCCGAAAGGCTCCTCGTTCATGATCCGCATGTCGCGGGTCAGGCCGGTGAGTACGGTGGGCTCGAAGAAATTGCCGACATTGCCGATGCGGTGGCCGCCGGTCTCGAGTTTGGCGCCTTGGGTTGTCGCGTCGGCGACGAGATCCTCCACGGCCTGACGGCGGCGGGGGGTGATGAGCGGGCCCATGGTGGTTTCGGGGTCAAGGCCGGGGCCGACGCGGATGGCGCGCTGGCCTTCGAGGTAGCGGTCGAGGAACTGGTCGTAGACGCGGTGCTGGACGAGGAAACGGGTGGGCGAGATGCAGACCTGGCCGGCGTTGCGGCGCTTGGCGGCGACCATGGCGTCGGCGGCGGTGGCGATGTCGGCATCGTCCATGACGATGACCGGGCCGTGGCCGCCGAGCTCCATGGTGACGCGCTTCATGTGCTGGCCGGCGAGTGCGGCGAGATGCTTGCCGACCGGGACGGAGCCGGTGAAGGAGATCTTGCGAATGATCGGATGCGGAACGAGGTGGTTCGAGATCTCGGACGGGGTGCCGTAGACGAGATTTGCGACACCGGCGGGCAGGCCGGCGTCGGCCAGGGTGCGGATCAGTTCGGCGGGGGAGAGCGGGGTTTCCTCGGGGCCCTTAACGACGATCGAGCAGCCGGCGGCGAGCGAGGCGCCGAGCTTGCGGACGATCTGGTTA
>CAXUBM010000003.1:0-39869 GCA_964249235.1 uncultured Acetobacteraceae bacterium
CGGCGCCCGCGTAGGGGAAGCCGGGGAGCTGGCACTGCCAGTTCGGCGTGACGAGGCAGAAACTGTCCCAGCGCTCGTCGCGCCAGGCGTGTCCCGGCGCGTGGCGCTCCAGGACGAGGTGGTCGAGCCCGGCGCGGCGGAGGTGCCAGCTGAGCGACAGCCCTGCCTGCCCGGCGCCGACGATCGCGACCGGGACGTGGTCGGGGCGCGGCGGCACCGTCGCGCTCACGACTCGGCGTTCCGATGAAAGGCGGTCACGGTGACGGCGGCGTCGGAGGTGGTGGCGAAGTCGACCGCGCGTTGCTCGATGCGGTCGAGCTGTGCGAGCGCGCGCGCGCACGCGAACCCGTAGCGGAGGCGAACGCGCTCGCTGGCCTCCCCCAGCGCGGTGCGTGCGCGGTCGAGAAAGTCGGTGAGCGTGTAGGACGCGCCGGGGTCGAAATAATCGGTGATGACCAGCGAGGGCGAGTAGCAGGACATCGCCGAGCCGTCCGGCCAGCGGAGGTCGAAGTGCATTTCAGGCAAGAGCGGGAGTCCTTGCTTGTGCAGCGAAGGGCACATGAAGTCGGGCGTGGGCACGGGCGACCTCGCGCCAGTCAAAACGGGCGGCGGTCTTCGGACCGGACAGGCGGAAGGCGGGCGAGCGCTCCAGCGCCAAAGCGAGAGCCGAGGCGATCGCGCCGGGGTCGGCGGGGTCGGTCCAGACGACCTCGCCGGCGCCGAAATGCTCGGTAAAGGGCGGGACGGCCGAGACCACCGCTGGGCGGCCGGTGGCGAGCGCTTCGAGCGGGGTCAGGCCAAAGCCCTCGGCGAGCGAAGCACAAGCGAGCACGTCGGCGAGGCGATAGAGCGCCGGCATGTCGCGGTCGCCGACCACGCCCGCGAACGTGACCCCGCGCGCACCATCGCCAGCGGTGGCGAGAGTGGCGTCGAAGCGCCGGCGGTAGGCGCCGTGGTCGAGCAGGGTGGCGCCGCCCGCGATCACGAGGTGGGCGTCGGGGTGGCGGCCGGCGCGCAGGCGCAGCACAGCGCCGAGGGCGCCGAGCGTATTCTTGCGTTCCTCGATCCCGCCGAGTGCCAGGATCACGGGACCGGTGGCGCCGTCCAGGCCGAGGCGGCGGCGGAGCGGGGCATCGGTGGTGTCGGCGTTGGGGCCGAAGCGACGCATGTCGACGCCGTTGCCGACAACCGTTGCTTGGCGGCCGTGTCTGTCGAGGAGGCGGTCGCGCCAGCAGCGGCTAACGACGGCGAGGCGGCTCGCGGCTCGCATCCCGCGCTCCTGCCAGGCGGCGAGTTGCGGGTCGGCGAAGCGGTCGAGGTGGTGGACGGTGCGGACGAAACCGGGGATCGCGCCGCGCGCCGCGAGGTCGGCGAGCGCATTCGCGGTGATCGGATCCTGGGCGTGGTGGAGGTCGAAGCGAGGGATGCCGGGGGCGTCGAGGAAGGCGGCGGTCGCCTCGATGCGCGCGGCGACGGTTTCGCGGAGCGTGGCCGTGCGGCGGACGGGGATCGTGAGAAAGGGGCAATCCGGGGTGCGGAAAAAGCCGCGCCCTTCGCTGTCAGGGGCGAGCAGCGTCGCGTCAGCGCCAGCGTCGTGCAGCGCCTCGGCGAGTGCCATCGCGTGCACGACGCCCCCGCGCGGGTTGGTGGAGTGGGCGAGGAGCGCGAAGTCCCAGCAGGTCTCGCGCTGGCTGCTCCCGTAACGGATGTCGACACGGGTGCCCGGCTCGCAGGCGCCGATCGCGGCGGCGGCGATGCCACGCGCGTCGAAGCGGGCGAGCACAGCGGGCAGATCGGGCGGGGCGACCGCGAGCAGGAAGCCGTAGGATGGAAAGGCCGAGAGCCAGCGGGCAAGGTCGACGCCGGGTGGGAGGGGTATGCGGTCGAGGTCGAGCACCGCGCCAAGGCCGGAGCACTCGGCGAGCATCAAAGCCGTGCCGGGCAGGCCACCCATGGAGATGTCCTTGGCGGCGCGGCAGAGACCCTCGGCGGCGAGCGCGGGCAGGATGGCGAGGTCGGCGCGAAGACGCTCGGGGGGTGCGCCGCGGGTTGCGGCGTCCCAGAACGGATGCGGGTCGTGAAAGGCCCCGCCAGGTCGAGCGCGGCGACGAGCACGTAACCGGGACGCGCGTCGAAGGACGTGAGCAGTCGATCGGCGCGGCCGAGCACCGCCACCGCGAGCTGCCGGCTGGCGGCGCGCACACTCGTGTGGCCGCCGACGATCGGCACGCCATAGACCCGTGCGGCGTCGCGAAGGCCGTCGAGCACGGGGCGGGCCGCGTCGGTGCCGTCGCTCCAGAGCGCGTCGACCACGGCGAGGGGACGGCCGCCCATGGCGGCGATGTCGGACAGGTTGACCATCACGCCGCACCAGCCGGCGAACCACGGCATGGCGGCAGCGAAGCCGTCCAGGAAGCCCTCGATGGCCAGCAGGAGAAAACCGTCACCGTCGGGGATGGCGGCGCAATCGTCGCCGACGCGGATCGCGTCTGAGGCGGAAAGGCCGAGGGCTGCGACCGTTTCGGCGATGTCGCGCTTGGCGGCGAGCGCGGAGCCGTCGCGGATCTCGCGCGCGAGCGCGCCGACGAGGGACGGCCAGTCGGTCACGCGACCTGGCGGATGGTCGGCAGCGGCCGCACGAGGCGCCGCTCGGAAAGGCCGTGCGGCGGGTAGGCGGCGAGATCGGCCTGCATGACGTGATGCGGCAGCCCGTGCAGCTCGATCGCCTCGAACGAGTGCCATCGGAGGCGCTCGAACAGGGGCACGTTGGGCAGCTGCACGTGGGCGAGGAAGCGCAGGGCGCCCCGCGCGTGGGCCGTACAGACGGCAAGGCTGATCAGCTCGGCGCCGAGCCGGCCGACGCGGCGATGATCGGGGTGAACGGCCAGGCGTGAGCCGCGCCACAGGCCGGGCTCGTCGCCGGGACCACCGGTGTGGATCCGGACCGCGCCAACCACCGTGTCGGGCGCGCCGAGCACGCAGGTGGTGGCAACCAGGGGAATGGCGCACTCGTCGGTCTCGTCGCGGTCGGTGCCGGCGAAGACACGCTGCTCGTCGCAGAAGACGGCGCGGCGAAGGGCGAAATGACCGGCGCGCTCCCAGGCGGTCGCGGCGAGGCGGACGGTGTATTCGCCGGGGAGAAACGGTGCGATCGACTCTTCGCCCTGGATCGGCATGGCGCGTCAGTGCTCGTAGGCGGAGAGCGACGAGCAGGCGCCGCAGCGGCCGCAGCCCGCCTTGATGTCGGACGACAGGAGGCCGGCGTCGCGCAGCATGCGGCCCAGGGGCGCCAGGATCTCGCGCATGAACTCCGACGACGGTGGAGGATGACCCTCGAGCGGCGTGCCGCCGATGGGCACGAAAGGGACGACGAACGGGTAGACACCGCCGGCGATCAGCCGCTCGGCGAGGCGGAGGATGGCGTCGGCGGTGTCGCCGAGGCCGGCGAGGATGTAGGTGCTGACCTGGCCGCGGCCGAACACCGGCACGGCGTGCGCGAAGGCGTCCATGTAGCGCTCGACGGAGACGGTCGCCTTGCCGGGCATGATGCGGGCGCGCACGTCCTGGGTCGCGGCTTCGAGATGCATGCCGAGACTGTCGGCGCCGGCGGCCTTGAGGCGGGCGAACCAGGCGTGGTCGCGCGGCGGCTCGCACTGGGCCTGGATCGGCAGGTCGATGGCGGCCTTGATGGCGAACGCGCTGTCGCACAGCACGCGGGCGCCGCGGTCGTCTCCCGGCGGGGTGCCGGTGGTGAGCACCATGTGGCGCACGCCGTCGAGCAGCACGGCGGCGCGCGCGACCTCGGCCAGCATCGCGGGCGTCTTGTGCGCGACGGTGCGGCCGGCGGCGAGCGACTGGCCGATGGCGCAGAACTGGCAGGCGGTGCGCCGGTCGCGGTAGCGGATGCACTCCTGCAGCACGGTGGTGGCGAGCACGTCTCGGCCGTGCAGCAGCGCGATCTTCCAGTAGGGCACCCCGTCGAGCGTCTGCAGGGCGTAGAAGCGCGGCGTCTGCGGGAAGGTGACGCGCCCGATGGCAGCGCCGTCGCGCAGCAGCGCGCTGACGCCGTCCGGTCCGGGCGCCGCGGCGGTGAAAGGCGAGCGGCGCGCGTCCCGGGTGTGAACCGGGATCATCACGGTCTGGCCGGCGACCGTGACCGCCTTGTGGTCGGAGGGACCGGCGCCGCCGCGGCGGCCGGCGGCGCCCGCGTCGGGGTCAGCGAGCTGCAAGCCGAACGACTGGAGGTCGGTGATCAGTTGACGGCTCGCCGGCGGAACGCTCGCTGGGATCGACATCGGGCTTACTCCGGGAGGGGTCGTTCGGCGCGTCGGGCGGCCTGTCGTGGACGGTGCGTGCCGGGCGGGAGTCGTGCAGGAGGCTCAGCAGCTCGGGACGGGCATAGTGGCCGACGCTGTCCATCATCCGCTTGCGTTTGGTGATCAGCGTCATGTCGAGGTCGGCGACGAGCAGCCCCTCCCCTTCGCGCAGTGGCGGCACGAGGTGCGCGCCCTCGGGCGAGACGATCGCGGACAGGCTGCCGCCGCGCAGCGCGCGCTGCAGGCTCTCGTCGGGGGTGATCGACACGATCTGCGCGTCCGTCAGCCAGCCGGTCGCGTTGACGACGAAGCAGCCCGACTCGAGCGCGTGATGGCGGATCGTCACCTCGATCTGGTCGGCGAAGATCGGGCCCACGAGCGAGCCCGGGAACTGCGAGCAGTGGATCTGCTCGTGCTGCGCCATCAGGGCGTAGCGGGCGAGCGGATTGTAGTGCTCCCAGCAGGCGAGCACGCCGACGCGGCCGGCCTGGGTGTCGACGCAGCGCAGGCCGGCACCGTCGCCCTGGCCCCAGATCATGCGTTCGTGGAAGGTCGGCGTGATCTTGCGGCGGGCGAGCAGCAGGCTGCCGTCGGCGTCGAAGACGAGTTGCGTGTTGTAGAGCGAGCCGTGGTCGCGCTCGTTGACGCCGAGCACGACGACGATCCCGGCGGCACGGGCGGCCTCCGACACCGCGTCGGTGACCGGGCCCGGCACGGCCACGGCGTTGTCGTAGAGACGCATGTGTTCCGCGCCCAGGCGGACGGGCGGGAGAACGAAGGAGAAGTAGGGATAATAGGGGACGAACGTTTCGGGGAAGACGAGCAGGCGAACCCCGCGCGCGCCGGCGTCGCGGATCGCGGCGAGCACGATCTCGACCGTGCCGTCACCGTTCTCGAGGACGGGCGACAGTTGCGCCGCCGCCGCCCGTATCGTCCGCGACATCGTCCGCCCCCGTAGCCGCCTCGTCAGACGGTCCAGCTGTCCAGGATGAAGGCGTTGTCGCGCTTGTGGAGCAGTATGCAGTCGAGCACGTCGAGCGGGTTGATGGGACGGATGCCCTCCATCAGCGACGGCTCGCCATGGCCGTAGAGCGCCTGGAGCGAGAAGCGGCAGGCGTAGACCTTGCCGCCTTCCTCGATGAATTTCTTGATCTGGTTGTTGAAGTTCTGATGGCCGGCGAAGGCCTCGTCGCCGAGCCGGGGAAAGCCGCGCAGCACGCCGAGCGTGACACCCGGACCGTAGAGCAGGATGCTGGTCTCGAAGCCTTTCCGCTGCAGCCTGGTCGCCTGCAGGAGGTTGACCAGCCCGATCGAACCCTCGAAGGCGACGGTGTGGAAGGTGACGAGGGCTTTCTGGCCGGGCTCGGCCTTGACGTCCTCGAAGACTTTCTCCTCGTAGTCGACCAGCGCGTCGCCGACGGCGTGCTTCGGATATTCGACTTTGGGCATGGTGTTCTCCGATCGTCGGGTCGCTGAACGTGGCAACGTTCGGAAGCAACGCGCAAGCGGCATGCCAGCGCTTGGAGAAGCGACTTCCACACGATCATCGCACTGAACGGGTCAGCGGTCGCCTCGCCACCTCGATGCTTGCCGCCCTAATGTCCATGGCTTGCTCAAGACAAAGGCATTTGTCGCCGGTGGGTGCCTCGTGTCGTCGCTGATGGCCAGGTGCCGGTTTCAACGTCTCGGCACCCTCGAAACGTCGGGGTGGTACACTCATCGCCAGGATGCAACTGGATTGAGGTAGCTCTGATGAGACCCGTGTCGGGCTGCTGCCTGTCGCTGGATCTGTCTGCGTCTCACATCACGGTGAACGAACTTGGGTCTTCCTCAACCTGTGTGAGAGACCGACTGTTTGAGCGGCAGCACACGAGCTCGAAGGAGGTCGAGGCCGTTGTCGCGCTGCGGCCAGTCGTCGCAAAATCGGCCATGCTCCTACAAAGGGTTGGCTCAAGCAGGTGGAGGGCTTCTTCGCATGCTAACAGACAAGCACCTCCGCCGCGGCATCCACCGCAGCTTCAGCGCTCTGCACGACGCCATCCACAGCCAAGTGGCAGAGGCCGCGTCGGACCGCGCCCGGCGGACCGCCGCTCTACGCCGACCTGGCGATCGAGCTGGTGCTCATCCTGCGGCTCGTCTTCTACCTCGCTCTGCGCCAGGCCGAGGCGTTCAGCCGCAGCGTGCTCCGCCTGCTCGGGCTCGAGCTGGCGGTGCCGGACCACGCGACCCTGTCCCGGCGTGGTCGCAGCTTTGCCGACCGTCGGCCCCCTGCGGCCCGGCATCACGGCCCCGTCCACCTGGCGCTCGACAGCACGGGGCTACAATTGTTATGCCAGGGCGAGTGGCACGCCGCCAGGCACGGCCGCGCACGCCGGAGGTGGCGCAAGCTGCACCTCGCCGTAGGCGCCAGCACCGGCGAGATCGCCGCGCACGTGCTGACCGACGGCAATGCCGACACTGCCGTGCAGGCGCCGTCTCTGCTCCGGCAGCCGGAGGGCCGTGACCGCCAGCGTGACGGCAGACGGTGCTTACGACAGTGACCCGGTCTACCGAGCCGCGGCTGGCCGTGAGCACGACCCACCAATGGACATCGTCATCCCGCCGCGCGCGACCGCGGTGGCGAGGCGGCGATCGGCATCGCCGTGCTCAATCGCATGATCCGCGTCGCCAGGCCGCTCTGCGTTCGTAGCCGATCAGCAGCGGCATACGGTTTTTGACCGGCGACCGCTGCCGTCTGGCGACTTCACGCGAGCCGAACCTCCCCGTCTCCTGTGAGACGAGCACGCGGCTGACACGGGACCACGGTCACCTTCACGCCGGCGTCCGTCAAAGCCTGTACTTGATCCGGCGAGGCGCCGTCGTCGGTAATGAGCTCGGCTACGTCCGTAATCTGCCCAAACGTGCAGAAGGACGGAAGCTGGAATTTCGAGCTGTCGGCCAGGAGGATCGTACGGCGGCTGAAGCCCATCATCTTCTTCTTGGCGCTGACAACTTCCAGGGACGTCTCGGTCAGTAGCGTTCCCGTAATCGAGTGTGTGCCGAGAAAGCAGAGATCGGCATGGATCGTCTCGAGAAACGTGTCGCCGGGGGCTCCGAACAGCGTCGCGGTGCCTGTCCGCACAGTCCCACCCGGGACGACCACGCGGATCGCGGGACTGGCTGCGCACAACAGGGCAATCGCCAGATTATTGGTCACGACGGTGAGCCGCACCTGCTGCTCAACCGCTACTTTCATGGCTTCGAGCACCGTGGTGCTGCTGTCGCACAAGATGCTGATGCCGGATGAGAGGCGCTGCGCCGCCACCAAGCCGATCGCCTGCTTCTGCCGCAGGGCAATTTGGGCATTGAGAGAGGCCTCTGCTTCGAAGGTGGCAGGCTCGACTCGCCGCAGGATCACTCCCCCATGAGTTCGTTCGAGATAGCCGTCCTCCGTCAACTGATCGAGATCGCGCCGGATCGTCGAGAGTGAGATATGGAGATCCTCCGCGAGGTCGTGAATGGAGGCGGCGCCACGCTCCCGCACGAAGTCCAGCATACGGGCGCGCCGTTGCGCCGGGATGATTTCTAGCCTGGTCGTGGCCACTTTTCGCAACGTACAGCTCCCACGCTGCCAAGCCTCGCCGTTGTGTTCGGGCCTCTTCACAGTCGGCCGCCCGCCAACCGGTTGCAAGATGGATGGTGTTTTTTGAAAGATTTCGGTGCAAATCGATTGACTGGTGAATGATTTTGGATGTCTCTGTCTCAGAGCAACGCTATCGTTGCCCTGAGGATGGCAGCCGGTCGGCGGATGAACAACGACCGGAGCGTGGGACCAACGATGGATGCGACATTGGACGCGCGCGGCGCCGCCCTACAGCGGGCAGCCTCGACAGACAGGGTGGATGTTCTCGTCATCGGGGCCGGTATAAACGGCGCCGGAACGTTTCGTGACCTTTGTATCAACGCGGTTCATTGCCTGCTTGTGGACGCCGAGGATTTTGGCGCGGGCGCGACCAGCGCCTCGACGCGCATCGCGCATGGCGGACTCCGTTACTTGGAGAACGGGGAGATCAGACTCGTCGCTGAAGCGACGAGAGAGCGGAACCGGCTGCTCCGCAATGCACCGCACTATGTTTCGCCTCTCTTGATCACCATCCCGTCCTTCTCGCGCTTCGGCGGCACGTTCCAGACCCTAGGCAAGCTGGTCGGCATCAAGCGGCCGATGCGATCGCGCGGCCTCGTGCTGATAAAGGCGGGTTTGACGATCTATGACTGGCTAGGCCGGCGAGAGCGCGCGCTGCCGAGGAACTCGGTCATCGGACGCCGCCGGGGGCGGCGCCTCTTGCCGAGCCTCAACCCCGAGATCAAGGGCGTTGCCTCGTATTACGACGCCCGGATCTCGCACGCGGAACGACTGACGTATGAGCTCGTCGCGGACGGCCTGGCCGCCTGCCCCGCTTCGATCGCCCTCAACCATTGCCGGGTGATCTCGGCGTCAGGGGAGGGCGTGGCGCTTCGGGACGAAGAGAGCGGCACCACCTTCAGCGTCCGACCGAGGGTCGTCGTGAACGCCTCGGGCGCGTGGATCGACGTGGTTAACGCCACCCTTGGGCGTGGCGACGAGGCCGGCAGGCTGATCGGGGGGACCAAGGGCTCACACATTCTCGTCGAGAATCCAGCACTTCGCGAAGCGATGGCAGGCCGATGCTTCTCCTACGATGACGGCAGCGGTCGGATGTGCGTCGCCTACGCACTAGGCGATCTGGTGCTTCTCGGCAGCAGCGACATCCGTGTGGACAGCCCCGCGGAGGCGGTGTGCAGCGACGACGAGGTCCAGTATTTCCTGCGAACCATCCGACTGATCTTTCCGTCGATCGACGTCAACCACGAGCAGATACGCTACCGGTTCTGCGGTGTGCGGCCGTTGCCGTTCGTCGACACAAAGAACACGGTCGACATCAGCCGCGACCATTCGATCGCTCGCAATCCGCCGACTGCGACCAGATCCTTCCCAATTCTGTCCCTGATCGGCGGCAAATGGACGACGTTCCGCGCGTTTTCGGAACAGGTGACGGACCGTGCGCTCGCCGAGCTCGGCCGCTCCCGGCGAGCTTCCACGCGTGACCTCCCGATCGGCGGCGGCAAGTCGTTCCCCGATGAGGCTGGATTGCGGCGCTGGATCGAGGAGATTTCGGCCGAGGAGCCGATCGGGGCGGGTCGGCTGGAGACCCTGCTGCGACGTTACGGGTCGACAGGCAGACGTATTGCTGCCTTCTGCGCGAGCCGCCCGGACGCTCCGCTGCCGACCGCACCGTCCTACTCGGATCGCGAGATCCGCTATCTGGTTCGATTCGAGATGGCCAGGAGCGTGGAGGATCTCGTCTACCGCCGGACGATGCTGGCGATGGAGGGGCAGCTCAGCTTTCCCTTGCTGGTACAACTCGCCTCGATCGTCATCGACGAAACCGGCACAAAGGCCAGTCGAGGATTAGAGGCGCAGCTTGCCGCAATGGTCGCGCGTCTCGCGCGCGAGAACGGCGTGGATTTCACGGCCGAGATGGGGCTGTTCTCCGACCGGCTCGCTCCTGCCGAGACTGCGCCGTGAGCTCGGCGCCGTCCGCTGACGAAAACGCTCTCTTCCTAGGCGTGGACATCGGCGGTTCCGTGGTGAAGGCGGCGGCTTTCGATGCGCATGGTCGCGAAGTCGCCTGCTCCGGCAGCCGCCTGTCGATCGTGCAAACTGCACCAGGCCGGAACGAACGCGCGCCGGATGATATGTGGAACGCGACCGCCTCGGCCATCCGTAAGGTCGTCTCGCGAGTTCCCGGCGGCGCCCCTCGGATCGCCGCGCTGAGTTGCGCCGGGCATGGAAACGGCCTCTATCTGCTTGACCAAGAACTCCGCCCACTTGGTCACGGAATCGTATCGTCCGACACACGGGCGGAATCGCTGCTTGCCGGCTTTGAGAATCATCCCGACGCTCGGCCTGTCACGCTTCGACGTGGACAGCGATTCGGAAGCGCGGAGCCGTCTCTGCTGATGTCGTGGCTCGATCGTTGCGAACCCGAGCGTTCGCGACAGGTGGCTCACATCGTCATGTGCAAGGATTACGTGCGGCTCTGCCTGACGGGTCGCCTCGAGATGGATCTCTGCGACGCGTCGGGCGCAGCCCTCGTCGATATTGTAAGTCATCAGTATTCAGTCCAGAACCTCGACATCCTTGGACTGTCCCACTGGGTGCCGAAGCTGCCACCTCTGCGGTCGAGCACGGCGGTCTGCGGCGGCGTCAGCGCTTCGGCCGCACAGGTCACCGGCCTGCGCGAGGGAACGCCGGTCGCGGCGGGCGCAATGGATCTGGAAGCGGTCACGCTCGGCTCCGGCGTGCTGGATGAGGCGCACCTGGTCATGTCGGCCGGCACCTGGAACATCGCGATGCAGGTGCTCGAACAGCCCACGCTTGATCCTCTACCGCTGATGCAGGCGATCTGCCGAAATGGGACGCGATACCTACTGGCGGAGGGGAGCCCCACGGGTGCCGTGAACCTCGCGTGGCTGCTTGGTGAGATCCTGGACATGCAAAGCCCCGACTGGGACCGCATCAACGACCTTGTCGAGTCTCTCCCGCCCGAGGCTACGCAGATCATCCATTTGCCTTTCATCAATGGCAGCGCCGGTGACCCCCAAGCCGGGTTTCTCGGCATCACGGGCGCGACGCGGCGCGCGCACCTGCTTCGTGCAGTCTACGAAAGCACGGCGTTCATGCACCGATTGCACAGAGACGAACTTGTGGAGGTCACCGGACGGCCACCACGATGCGGCCGCCTGTCCGGCGGCGTCGCCCGGAGCCCGACCTGGAGCCAGATGTTCGCGGATGTGCTCGGTATTCGTGTCGAGGTGAGCGAAGGTACAGAGCTCGGAGCACTAGGCTGCGCGATGATCGCAGCCGTCGCGATTGGCAGATTTGCTGACCTCGAGGATGCCGTCGGTGCGATGAACCGCACGGCTTGCGCATACACACCCGGCGACCGCCTCGAAGAGATCTACGACCGCAAATTCGGAATGTTCGCCCGTTTGCAACAGGCGCTTCGACCGCACTGGAAGGAATTTGCGGGTTGGCCGGCTCCAAGGCGGCGCAGAGATCAACAGAACCAACATCGGGAGGAAGAACAATGACAATATACGCGACCAGACACGCCGTGGCAGCTCTCATTGGGAGCGTGGCAGCCGGTCTGATTCCAGTCGCGAGCGTTACCCAGGCCGCCGCCGACGACGCTGCGTGTGTTGGAAAGGTCGCCGCCATTCATGTACTGTCAGAGCCGCTACCCTCGACCAATTACATGAACAGCATTCGCTCTGAATTCGAGAACAAGTGGAAGACAAGCGTCGACTTCCAGAACTTCGGTGAAAATGATCGCCGCTCTAAGTCGCGCCTCGACGCATCGCAAGGCAGCGGCGCCTACCAGGTGTATGTGGTCGACGAAGCGAACGTGGCGGAGTTCGCGACCAATAACTGGATCATTCCGTTGACTGGGATGATGCCGAAGGATTGGGACTGGGACGACTTCCTGGCCGGTCGCCGCTCGGTCGCGACCTATGAAGGGAAGGCTTACTTCGCACCCTTCGAGGGCGGCGGGGACGTCATGATGTACCGCAAGGACGTCCTCGCAGCCAAGGGCATGCAGGCGCCTGCCACGCTTGACGAATA
Source organism: uncultured Acetobacteraceae bacterium (assembly GCA_964249235.1). Lineage (GTDB taxonomy): Bacteria > Pseudomonadota > Alphaproteobacteria > Acetobacterales > Acetobacteraceae > CAXTPV01. Next base: position 12,001 of record CAXUBM010000003.1, read on the forward strand.
CATCAAGGATGTCGCCCTGCTCGACGATCCAAAGAAAGGAATGTATGGAACCTCGTTGCGCGGGCAGCGCGGGTCCGGCATGAACGTCTGGCGCTGGACGCCCTTCTTCAAGGCTTACGGCGGTCAGTGGGTGGTGAACGGGAAGCCGGCCTTCAACTCCGCCGCTGGCGTCAAGGCGACCGACGTCTACATGCAACTGATGAAGTCGGCGCCTCCCGGCTCGGACACCAACACGTGGGCCGAAGTGATTGAGGGCTTCCGTTCGGGTCAGGTTGCGATGATCGTCGAAAGTGATGTTTTTGGACCCTGGGCGGAAGATCCGCAGAAATCCCGTATTGTCGGAAAGGTTGGTTACGCGCCACCTCCTGAGCCGCTGCCGTCGGCAGGTTTTGCGCACGGGCTGGCTATCGCCACGAAAGGGAACCCGACGCCTTGCTCGAAGGAAGTTTCGGCAGAGTTCATCGCCTGGGCAACCAGCAAGCAGAACGAGATGGGTCGCGTAAGAGCTGGCATTCTCAGCGACTTTGCTCGAAAGAGCACACTCAATAGCTCGGAATACCGAGCGAAGGTCAATCCTGACTACATCAAGGCGCTTCTTGCCACTGCACCACGCACAAGTCTGCTCATCTGGGACAATCCGAACTGGCCGAGATTCGGAGACGAGCTCGGGCTATCGCTCGAAGGCCTCTTTACCGGTCAGCAAACCAACGTTCAGCAGACCCTGAACAATACGGCGGACGATCTCCAGGAGCTCACCAGCCCGTGACGGGGGACTCGCCGGCGAGCGGGGGGTAACGATGGATACGGTAGTCCCTCAGGTGGCGGCTCGCCCGCCACTCCTTCTGGGCAGAACGTCACGCACGCGAAGCGCCGAGCACCGGCGCTTCGCGATCCTCGCGGCCGCACCCGCCTTCGCGGCGCTCGCGCTGCTATCGCTCCCGCCCACGATTGGCGCGTTCCTTCTAGCGCTCCGAAACCGCTCGCTGGAGAGACCTCAGAGCCACTGGATCGGGTTTGCCAACTTCGTGCGCATGTGGACCGACCGGCGTCTGTGGAACGCCCTCGATGTTACGGCCGTCTGGGAACTCGTGACGCTTGGTGGCACAATGGTCGTTGCCGGCCTGCTCGGCGTCCTGATGTTCGAGCGCCTGCGCGGTCGCGCCCTCGATGCGCTCTGTCTTGTCTTCCTGCTACCGATCCTGCTACCGCGCATTTCCGCCGGACTTATCTGGCGCTTCATGTACTCGCCGCTCATGGGGGTCATCAACTTCCCGCTGCAGGCGCTAGGGTTGCAACCCACGGCAATGCTGACGAATCCGCATACGGCGTTGTATGCGGTGGCGGTGGTCGACGTATGGCAGTGGGGTCTGTTCTTTGCGGTCATCGTCGTCAAATCCTTGCAGACCCTGCCGCGCGCTCCCATGGAAGCGGCCTATCTCGACTATGCGTCGCCCTGGCAGGTGCATCTGTTCATCAGCCTTCCAGCGCTCCGAAGCGCGATCATTACGATGTTCTTCGTCAAAGGCGTTGAGAGCCTTCGCTCCTTTGACCTGATCTACACAATGACCGCGGGCGGCCCGGGGATAGCGACCGAAACTCTCGATCTCTATGCCTATCAGGCAGGGATTGGCATCTCGGGCAGGCTTTCGTACGCGGCGGCAATGAGCGTGCTACTGACGGTGCTCACCACGATCACCTTCGCCTTCGTCTGGAAGCAGACCCGGAGATGGCGATGAAGCGCAAATCGTGGGAGGCGGCGCTGATCGTTGGACCGCTCGTGTTCGTGGCATTGTTCCCGGTGATCTGGGCGTTCCTCAGCTCGTTCAAGACCCTGCGAGACATCGTCTCGCCCGTTCCGGTCCTACTGTTCCGGCCGACGCTCGCGAACTATATCACCGTCCTCGAGACGCCAGCCGTGCAGATGGGTCTCTACAACAGCGTCCTCGTGGTCAGTGGGGCGGTTGGCGTCGGGATCGTTCTGGGCTGGCCGGCCGCCTACGCGCTTGCCCGCCTCCAGGGCCGCAAGAAAGACGAACTGCTTTTCTACGTCCTCTCGATCCGATTCATGCCGCCGGTTGCCATCGCGATCCCGTTCTTGGTCATGTATCTCGACCTTGGTATTAATGACACTCACGCGTCGCTGATCCTCACTTACAGCTTGCTTACAATCTCAACGATCATCTGGATGTCGGTCCCGGCTTTCGAAAGCGTGCCGCGGGAGATCGAGGAAGCGGCGGAGTTGGACGGCTATGGACAGGCGACGGTCTTCTGGAGAATAGCTCTCCCGATCGCATCCCCATCACTGATCGGTGGTGTGCTGTTCACGTTTGTGATTGTCTGGAACGAGCTTCTCATCGCGCTCGTGTTGACGGCACGCAACGTCACTCTGCCCGTGGTCGCTTCAAGCTTCAGCACACTGGGTATGGAGGTTCCGTGGGGCGTCATCAACGCCTCCGCGATCCTGCTCTGCATACCGCCCTTCCTGTTCATTGGCATGCTTACCCGGTTCCTGAACCGCTTCTTCCAGCCGAAGACCGTGACGTAGAGGGGAAGCGATGTCGCAGATCACCTTGGAGCGCTTTTCGAAGAGCTTCGGCAGTGTTCAGGTATTGCACGAACTCGATCTCACAGTCGCCGACGGGGAGTTCGTTGCACTGCTCGGACCGTCGGGCTGCGGCAAGTCCACACTCCTTCGTATGATCGCAGGCCTCGAGGACGTCACAGGAGGCACGCTCACCATAGACAACGTTGTCATGAACGAGCGCCCGGCGCGGGATCGTGACATAGCGATGGTCTTTCAAAACTACGCCCTTTATCCACACATGAACATCTACAACAACATGGCTTTCGGGCTGCGACGCCTGGGTCTGCCGAGAGCGGAAATCGATCGCCGTGTGACGCAGGCGGCTACCATGCTGGGGCTCGAGGCGCTGCTGACCCGCCTGCCGAGACAGCTTTCCGGCGGTCAGCAACAGCGAGTCGCGATGGGCCGAGCCATCGTGAAAACACCGAAGGTTTTCCTGTTCGACGAACCGTTGTCCAATCTCGACGCCAAGCTGAGGGACCAGCTCAGGATCGAGATCAAGAAGCTGCACAAGCTGATTCGAACGACCACCCTGTTCGTGACCCACGATCAGCTCGAGGCAATGACGCTTGCCGACAAGATCGTCGTAATGCGCAGCGGGCGAGTCGAGCAAATCGGATCGCCGGCAAAGGTGTATCACCAGCCGGAGACCGTCTTTGTCTCTCGCTTCATCGGATCACCAGGAATCAATCTCATCCCGATGCGTGCGGAGGTGAGCGAACGGGGACGTATGCTCGTCTGCGATTCGTTCACGATCAGGCTTCCGGAGACGGTGTATCAAGCCTTGCGGGTGGGGCAGGAGGTACTTCTCGGCATTAGACCAAAGGATATTCTGGTCGTCGACGGTGCCGCCGACAGCGCGATCCCGGCAAAGTTCGTGTTGTCGGAGATGATGGGTGCTGAGTCCCTTATCCAGATAAGGATCGGAAGCTTCGAGCTCTCGATGCTTCTCGACGAAAGCGAGTCGCTCGACGAGTCGCAGGCGCTTAGCGTGACGTTCAGGCCTGACCGGTTGCACCTCTTCGATGCCGCGACCGAACAGCGTATCTCCGGCATCGCCGCTTAGCTGCCACGGACCGAGCGCTGAACCTTCTCACCCAGGTTCACATTCAGGAAAAGAGATCATGACACGGATGGACGACAAGCTCGGCAGGATACGCGCGGGCCATTACAGGCCGGCGGACTTTATCATTGCCGATGCGAAGGACGGCGATATGGGATCCGGTGTCATCACCCCTGGACCGCGACGCAGCGCAAACGGGGCGCATCAGGGATACCTGAAACGGCGAGATCACCTCGACAACATCAAGTCGATCGTCGCCCAGGACATCGTCGACATCATGCTCGTTTCGCCATCAAACCTCGAGATACTGGTTGAAGAAGGCGTGTTCGCGGGCAGCGCCGTGCAGCCGGCGATCAGGGCCAACGAGACAACGGACATCTGGGGAGGCATCCGGCACGCCGATTACGCTTCGCACGGTTCGCAACCTCACCGTTCCGCCGTGCTCAGCCGCGCGATGCACGGGACGTTCCGGCCTTCCGCAGGTGGCGACATCAAGGGGACCGACCTGGGCCTCTACTCGATGACCTTCAACAACGACTTGACGAGCGATCTTGCAACTCTGGAAGCTTTTAAGGAGTTCCGGGCCGAAGCGGCAGAGCACGGGTTCCGCTACTTTCTGGAAGTGTTCAACCCGAACGCGCCTCGAAATCTTCAGAGCAAGCCGGTTGGCGAGTTTGTCAACGACATGATCCTCCGCTCGCTCGCCGGAGTCGTGAAGGTCGACCGCCCCTTGTTCCTGAAGGTCGCCTACAATGGACCGAAAGCTCTCGAGGAGCTTGTGACCTATGATCCGACATTGATCGTCGGAGTGCTCGGCGGAGGCGCGGGCACCACGCGCGACACTTTCGAGCTCGTGCATCAAGCGGAACGTTACGGCGCGAAGCTCGCTCTCTTCGGTCGGAAGATCAATCTCGCCGAGGCGCCGCTGCAGGTGGTTGCGCTCCTGCGTCAGGTCGTTGACGGCGCGATCAAGCCAGCCGAGGCAGTGCGCGCCTATCACGAGGGATTGCAGCGCGACGGCATGACGCCCGTTCGTAGACTTGACGACGACCTCGAAATCACTGAGCCTATACTGAAAATGGCTTGAGGCGATCACCCGGCGTCAGACCGCACGGGAGACCCGGTCACCATGGTCGACACTGGTTGTAGGCGAGTGCGTGCAAGGTCGTGGCGACTTATGCCGCTCGCGCGGTCTGGCCGCTCCTCAGAGAAGCTTCGGGACCGCATCGAGCAGCTCGAGCTCACGCTTGCCGACATCAACGAGATGTTGGCCGACACCAACGCCGCGCCGAGCAGAGCGTTCGCTCGTGACGTCGGCGTGTTGAGCAGCGTCGCCGTGCACTCGTCTTAAGTCCTACAGCTGGAGGAAAATGTCTTGACATCGCTTCATCCGAGAGAGGTTTGGCCCGAACTGTCCTACGCTGCGCTTCGGCCGACGCTGGACACCCTTCAACTCTGGAGCCAGATCGTCGGCAAGGTTCGCCTGGCGCGGACGCCATGGGTGAACCACTCGTGGCACGCGACGCTCTACGTCTCCGCGCGAGGCCTGACAACCAGCCTGATCCCACATGACCCGTTCGGCTTCGAGCTTGAATTCGACTTGATCTCACACGCGCTGATGGTTCGCGTCAGCGACGGCGGCCAAGGTCAGGTCGTTCTCGCGCCGAGGAGTGTCGCCGACTTCTATGCCGATCTGTCGCGAACCCTGGCAAGCCTCGGTGTCGCGGTCCAGATCGACGTCCACCCGAATGAGCTGCCGGACCCCATACCGTTCCCGCAGGACACGACAGCGCGAGAATACGACCGCGACTCCGCGCACCGCTTCTGGCTCGCGCTCGTTCAGTGTGACCGCGTCTTCAAACTCTTCCGCACTCGCTTCGTGGGCAAGTGCAGCCCCGTTCACTTTTTCTGGGGGAGCTTCGACTTGGCGGTGACGCGCTTCTCGGGACGACCCGCGCCGCTTCACCCCGGCAACGTGCCGCATCTTCCCGATGGCGTCGCACGCGAGGCCTATTCGCACGAGGTTTCGAGCGCGGGTTTCTGGCCGGGTGGCGGTCACGTCGAACACGCTGCCTTCTACTCCTATTGCTATCCGACGCCGGTCGGCTTCGCGGACGCGGCGATCGCCCCGGACGAGGCGCGTTTCGACAGGCAACTGGGCGAATTTGTCTTGCCTTACGACGCCGTCCGCAACGCGGGCGATCCGGACGCGGCGCTGCTGAGCTTCTTGCAGACCACCTACGCGGCCGCAGCGGAGGCCGCGCATTGGGACCGCGACGCCCTCGAGATCGATGAAGGCCGGCTCGGCCGTCCGCGGCTTGTCGGCTGACCGGCCCGCACGGTCGTCATGCCGGCTCGAGCCGACGAGCGCAAACTCGTCGGTCAGCGCTCCCCAGGATGAACCTCCGCGATGTAGAGGCCCGAGAGTCGCGGAATCGCGGAGTCCCGGCCTCCGGTCTTCTGGGGGCCGGCCAGCACTTAGACGCCGACCGCGTTCGCCTTGACGAGTGTTTCGGCCAGATCCGTAACCTCATAGCCTGTCAACTCGCGTCCGTAAGGCCAAGGGTGATGTCCGTCGGTGACGAGCACCATGCCTTCGCGTGCCAATAGAGCTGCATGGTCACGCCGGACCGCTCCGCGCCGAATGGAAACGGGATCGGTCCGATGAAGCCGAGCACCGACAGAAGACGCAATGGTGTGAACACGATGCAGGAGACGTTTCGAGCTCGGTGTCGGCGTGACAGTCACGACGGTCGGCTTGCTTCGCTGTCCGCCGAACGTGCCGATGGAGCTCGCGACGAAGCGGTCCACTTGATCGCGTGCCACGTAGGCGTGGGTCGAGGCACACTGCGATCCGACCGCGACGCCCGCGGGCTGCACCCGGACCTTGCCCGGCTCAGGGTTGCGACAATGCTCAGGCGGTCGCGAGAGAGAATACCTTCAGCATCCGCATCAGAACGAACCGGGGTCAATCACGGCAGCCGGAGCTTTCCGCGGTCGCGGGAACGTCTCGCGAGTGGACGGTCTCGCGCTGGCGCTGTTGGCACACCATCCCGATAATCTTGCTACGCACTTTGGTGCTTCGCGGAGGGATCCGGGTGGGTCGGCGAATCGCTGATTGCGACACGCGCCAACAAGCTCCTGACCTGTCTGATTTCGTCACTGTTGATGCCGTGGTCCGTGCCCGGATAGATCCGCTTCGTGATCACGCCACCGAGAGAACCGAGCACGCGAGCGGTCTCCTCGACGCGATCAACCGGGATGTGCGGGTCCAGATCGCTGCAGCCGAGAAAAACGGGGGTGCCGGCAAGATGGCCGGGATAGTCCCGAGAGGTGCCTGCCGGTCCGATGAGACCACCGCTGAGGCCGATCAAGCCACCGTAGCGTCGCGCGTGCCGCCCTGCATATTCGAGGGCCAGGCATGCTCCCTGCGAAAACCCGAGCAGCACGACACGCTCGGGCGGGTGACCCTCGGCGCCGAGCCGTCTCAGCACCTCGTCCAGCATCCTCAACGCCGAAGACAGGAACGGCTCGTTGCGTGCGATCGGGGCGAGGAACGAGTTGGGGTACCAGCTCCTGCCCTCCGCCTGGGGTGCCAAGTAGGCGAGATCCGGCCGGGCGAAAGTCTCGGCGAGCGACAGCATGTCTCCGGCATGCGCGCCACGCCCGTGCAGCATCACCACGGCGACCTTTGCCCCACGGAGTGGCGCGCCCGCTTGGGCAACCGTGGCGCCCTGGTGAGGGTCGGCTGCTTGGCCCGGTGTCATGACTCTAAGCCACCGGGACGCAGCGACGGCAGACGCCGCTCGATCTCGGCGCGGCGTGGCTCCAGCCAGGACGGCAGCTTCAATGTGGTGCCAAGCGCGTCGGGCGTCTCGTCCGTGGCGAAGCCTGGTGGATCGGTGGCGATCTCGAACAGGACGCCAGCCCGATTGAAGCCGTAGAAAACACCAGCGGGCAGGTCGCGGTGGAGTCGCGCGCGATTGGTCGCGACTTGCGCCTGCAGGCCGTCGAACACGTCCTTGGGCAGGCCGAGCGGGTTGGTCTCCGTCTTCACGCGGTAGCCGCGATGCAGGAAGAACAGCATCTGCGCGTCCCAATCGTCTGCCGACAGGGGCCAGCCTTGACTAAACACGATGGCCTGGCCGCCCCCCAATCCTTTTTGGAGATTGACGTTCCGTCCTTCGTCGTCAACGTTGGCATCGGACGTTCTCCTCAACCCTGTCACGTTCCCGCGGCATATCGGGCCAGCAGCGTCGCCGTCTTGTCCATTCGCAGCGTGTTTGTTCGGCACCGCTGCGTCAGTGACGTCGCATCGTCAACGCGTCGAAAAGCGCAGCAATGAAAACGCGAGCGATCGCCGCTTCTTCGCTGCCTGGCAGATGACGCCGCCTCACCCGGTCACAAACGACCCGTGCACCGGCGGCGATCAGCGCCTGCGCAGCTCCCATCCCGCCGTGCCGGTGGCTTCTCGGCTGCAACGCGAGCCAGCAGCACACCAAGGCGCTCCCGGACGCGTTGTCCCGGGAGGGCACCGGGCTGAAGCAGAATGCAAGCCGCGAGCAAAGATCCGTGCGACGAGGCTAAATCCGCCGCAAGATCGGCTCCCTCGGCGTGCCCGGTGGCGACGACAGGAACGGGAGACGGCCCATGCGCTCGTGCCGCAGAGCCGACGAGATCTGCCAGCCCGATCGGTCAAATCGTAGCCCTTGCCGAGGTCGTCCACGGCCGGAACGAGCATCGAGCATCCGGGGCGAATCATTCTATAGAACCGCAGCGCCGAACGGCTCGCATGATCAGACCGGCCTCGTCTTCCGAGCCACGCTACGGTCGTTCCGTTCGTGCCCAAGTAGCCGGGGGCACGCCAACGACGCGGGCGAACGATCTCGTGAAAGAACTCTGGTCGGCAAATCCGCATGCAAGCGCGATCTGCACCGTCGGCAGATCGCCGGCGAGCAGCATGGCCTTGGCCGTTTCGATCCGGCGATGCAAAAGCCATCGATGCGGCGGCATACCGGTGCTCTGCCGGAACGCTCGCGTGAAATGACCGACGGAAAGGCAACACTCTCGAGCGACGTCGGCCAGCAACAGCGGCGCGTCAAGCGATGCGCTCATCAGCTCTTTTGCGCGCCGTTCCTGTGAACGTGTCAGAGTACCGCGCACGATGGGCCGGCGTGCGCGGACCTTCCCGTATGTCTGAACCAGATGGGCTTGCACCACGAGCATCAGGTCGCCCGTCAAAAGTCGCGAAATGTCCGCGGGCGTTTCGAGCGATCGAAGGAGCACATGTCCGAGGCGTGCCATCACCGGATCGAGACGTGGGACGCCCGGGTCGAGCTGAAAGCCTTCAACGGCCGGCGTGCCGTACTCGCTGGCGACTTCGTTGAGTGCGTCGGTCGGGATGTAGAAGACCAGAGCCTCGTGCGCCGATACGATCCGCGTCTGCGGCTCGGTCTTGAGGTCGAGAATGCTGACGCTGTGCTTCGGATATGGATCGGTGTGCCGGAATCGGCCAGCAATCTTGAGTTCGTGGGGCGGCAAGTCGCCGAGCTGAAGGACGATGTGAAAAGCGTCCTCCGGCGCGAACGGCCGCGACTCGGAGATCTTCCTGCCATCGGTGCTGACGCGCATCACCGCGAGCGGTTGACCCTGCGCCGTGTGGGTTACCACGGTCGGCGCCTCGGTCAGCCCGAGATTGCCGGCGAGATTCGCTCCGAACGCCCCTGCTGTCCCACCCATGGCCAAGTCCTGGCTCCTTGCGCTGGATCAGCCGAGGTGCCGGTATGCGCGCGGTGCAGGTCACAACTAGTGAAACCGCTCAGCGGGCTGCCACCAAGCGTTGACTAAACGAGTTCCCGGACGTGATGCGCGCACATAGTCTACACAAAGGGGCGCGGCATTCAAGCGGCCCGTGTCCGACGCAGGTGAAAGCTCGGCGACGGGATCACCCGCCGTCTCAGCTCCAGTGCGCGTGCTTGGACGTCCGTCCGATCCCAGGGTTAAACGCATTGCTCGGGTCGAGCGCCCGGTAATGTTCCGCGAGCGCCTTCTTGGCATTGTAGAGATGACCGACATTGTGCTCGGCCGGGTACTCGGCGCCGCGCTCGTCGAGCAGCTTCCACATGCTGTGCTCGACCGCCATCGTGTCATGTCCTTTGGCAACGATGTAGTCCTGGTGGAACACCTGGCAGAAGAAATGGCCGTAATAGAGCTTGTGGGTGATCGGCGCCGCCACATCATGCGGAAGATGCTCGAACCAATCGGTTGTGTTGCGCGGGAGCGCGACGTCGAGAGCCACGATATTCTCGACATCACGGCGATGGATGGCGCGATAGCGCACCGCGGCACCCGCAGCTGCGAAGCGGTTCAACGAGGCGCTTTCCGCCTCCTCTTCGCTGCACTCGAAGACGTCGCCGCGCGCCGACGGAAACATCGCGCTCAGGTAAGCACGCGCCTCTTCGATCCCGTCCTCACCCATTTGCAAGATGAGATGGTGCTCGAAACGGTTCCTGTATTCGTAGAGCCGCCTGGAGAGATGGCGCGGGAACAGGCTCGCGACCGCCTGCATCACCCGATCGGACAGATCGTGCGGTACCAGCCGCATCCGACCGACGACGGCGTCGAACTTTCCTTTCAAGGCAAACAACATCGGCAGACGGTCAGTGCCGAGATGCCGTATCGCGAGTACGGTGTCCTTCCCGTATCTCTCCGAGATGTCGAAGGCGACCCGATGGATGTACTCCCCGGAGATCGGCAACTCCTCGAACGTCGTCAGCACGTGGCGGCGTATCTCGGTCAGCTCGGCCGGATCGTTCGTCCCGATGTAGAACGTGGCCGTCCGCCTCTGCCTGGGAAACGTATCCAGCCGGACGGCCATCAGCATGACCTTGCCCGCGCTTCCGGAGGCCTCGAACAGGCGCTTCGGGTCCGCGTTGAAGCGCGCCGGCGTATCGGCCCCGATGTCGCGGACATGCTGCGCATAGTCGTGATCGGACGCATGAAGCGCCGCATCGTGCTGGATGTCGTCCGCGTCGAAGGCTCCGTGCTCCACCCGCGAGAGGATGGTCTCCGGATCATTCCCAAGCCGGATACCGAGGTGATTGACGAGCTCGACACGCCCGGTCGAGCTGATCTGCGCATAGAGGGCCATTTGCGTGTAGGCAGGCCCTCGGTGGATCAAGGCCCCGCCCGAGTTGTTGCAGATGCCACCGAAGACCGACGCGCCCACGCAGGACGAGCCGATCACCGAGTGCGGATCCCGCCCGAGTGGCTTGAGGGCTGCTTCCAACTGGAACAACGTTGCACCCGGAAGGCACACAACCTGGCGGCCTCCGTCCAGAAGATGGAGCCTGGCGAGGCGCAGCGTGTTGATGATGACGATCTCGCGGTCGTAGTCGTCCCCGTCGGGCGTCGAGCCACCGGTAAGCCCGGTGTTCGCCGCCTGCATGATGACAATCCTGCCGGCAGCCGCGCAGGCACGCAGCACGCGCCACTGCTCGACGAGTGAGCCTGGCCGAACCACTGCCAAGGCCGTGCCGGTGCCGAATCGATACCCGGTCCTGAAGCGTCGCGTGCGTGCAGGATCGGTAAGCACGTATCGGCGCCCGACGATCGTCTTGAGCGCGGCGATGAGCTGCACACCGCTGGTCGGCGTTTGCGTGACGACCTCCATGACCCGGCTCCCGTCAGCGAAACAGGTTTGTCGTCGCAAGGTCGACGATCTGGTCACCCCGACCGTTCATGATCGCCTTCAGCACGTAGAGGGAGAAGCCCTTGATCTCCTCGGCAGTGATGGAGGGCGGCATGGAAAGCTCTTCCTTGGCGGTGACAACGTCGAGCACTGAGGGCCCGTCATGAGCGAAGATGTCGGCGACGGCGCCTGAGAGCTCGGCGGGATCTTCGACGCGGATGGCGTGGATGCCCATCGCCCGGGCCATCGCCGCGAAATCCGGATTGTCGAGGTCGACCCCGACCGGCAGGAAACCCGCAGCCTTCATCTCGAGCGCCACGAAACCCAGCACGCCGTTGTTGAAGATCACGATCTTCGCTGGAAGCTGCATCTGTCGCAGTGTGATCAGGTCGCCCATCAGCATGGTGAAGCCGCCGTCGCCCGAGAGCGCGATCACTTGTCGACCCTTCTGCGACGCTTGCGCTCCGATCGCGTGCGCCATCGCATTCGCCATCGACCCGTGAACCCAGGAGCCGATCAGGCGCCGTCGTCCGTTCATCCTCAGGTAGCGCGCGGCCCAGATCGTGGGCGTGCCCACGTCCGCCGTAAAGATCGCGTCATCGGCGGCCGACTCGCTGATCGTCCGAGCGAGGAATTGCGGGTGGATCGGCTTGCGCCCGGGCTTGCCGACCGCGAGCTCGTCCAGTCCTTCCCTGGCCTTCCGATAATGGGCGAGTGCCTCGACGAGATGCCGACGATCCGTCTTCACCGCGAGCTTCGGCAGCAGCGCCTCGATCGTCTCCCCGGCGTCGCCCACCAGCCCGAGCGTCAGCTTCGCGCGCCGCCCAAGGTTCTCGGGCCGGATGTCGACCTGCGCGATCTTGGCGTCGTGCGGCAGGAACTGCTTGTAGGGAAAGTCGGTGCCGAGCATCAGCAGCACGTCGCAGGCGTGCATCGCGGCATACCCAGACGAAAATCCGATGAAGCCGGTCATGCCGACATCGTAGGGGTTCTCGTATTCGACATGATCCTTGCCACCCAGCGCATGCACGATCGGGCTCTTCAGCGTCTCGGCAAGCTTCATCAGCGGCGCGTGCGCGCCGGCACAGCCGCGTCCACAGAACAGCGTGATGCGCGCGTGTGCGTTCAGAAGCGCCGCGAGTTCGTCGAGCTCCCGATCCGCCGGGCGCACCAGGGGAAGCGCCGGCAGCAGCCCGGCGGTGGGTGAGATGCCGCGCAGGGGCGCCTGACGAAGCGCCACGTTGCCCGGGATCACGAGCACGGCCACACCTCGTCGTCCGACTGCCGCACGGATCGCGTTCTCGAGCACGTAGGGGAGCTGCGATACGTCCGACACGAGCTCGCAGTAGTGGCTGCATTCCGCGAACAGATTTTGCGGGTGCGTCTCCTGGAAGTAGCCGCTCCCGATCTCGGCCGACGGGATCTGCGCCGCGATTGCGAGCACCGGGGTCCGGCTCCGGTGCGCGTCGAACAGTCCGTTGATCAGGTGCAGGTTGCCCGGCCCGCACGAACCGGCACAGACGGCGAGCTTGCCCGTGATCTGTGATTCGGCCGCGGCTGCGAGGGCCGCCACCTCCTCGTGCCTCGTGTGGATCCACGTGATCGCGGGACGTCGTCGGAGGGCCTCCGTCAGACCGTTGAGGCTGTCACCGACGACACCGTAGATACGTGCGACCTGCGCTTGGATCAGGGTTTCCGCGATGAGGTCCGCGACGTTCTCGATCTTCATTGAGATCCCCTCGTTCCGAGAGAGTGCTGAAGCCGCCGAGGGACCTGGCCAAGGCGGCCCTCGCGGTCGCCGATGCGGCGTCGTGCCGGCCCACCGGATCGATCCAGCTGAGCATCGAGACCTGTAGCGACCCGCCAGGCCACAAGCTTGACCGAGACTGCGGTATTTTGACCGTCGGGCTTGGAAGTTGCGCCGAAGCAAATGCGAGCCTCCGAATTGGTCGGGGGGCGGGATCGAGCGAGAGATCGTGCCGCCAATGGCTCCCACGAAAGCCTCGAGAGGCCATCGACGATCGCCGCTCCGGGCGCGCCACCTGGCCGCAAGACAATTGAGAGCTCGCGGCGCAACCCTTTATCCATCTGTTTGTTCCCCTGAAACGCCTCGCTTTGAGGTTGAAATCAGTCGAGAGGAGACGGACGATAGGCCGGTCGAGGTTCACGCAGGAGCAGATCAGCTGAGCGAGAGTATGCGTCCGGCCTCGGCCACACTGAGACTAAGCCTCTTTACTCTGCTGTAAGGCACAATGACAGCAATGATGTGGGGCTGCCACTGTGGCAGCCATAGATCCTGCACCGGTGCAGCGGATCGAGATCGTCGGCGATCGTCGGCGTGCACACGATGCGGCGTTTCGGGCCGACGTTCTCTCCGACCTCCGAGCGCCTGGGGCGCGGGTGGACGAAGTTGCGCGGCGACACGCGATCTGCGCCGTCGCAGGCCGGGGTTCGAAACCTCAGTCGGCGAGCAGGACGGCGACCGGCAGGTCGGATAAGATCTCGGCAATCGAACCGCCGTCCACCGGCCGGCCGGATAGCGCGTCCCGCCACGACCGGCCACCGTCCAGCGGCAACGTCCCGCCCGGCTTCTGGCCGTCCTCCCTGCTCGCCGGAAAACGCGACACGACCACCACCAGAGCGCTCCCGCCGCTCTCGCGCCGGAAGGCGATCACCTGCTCGCCCGCACCCTGCACCTCGATGGCCTCGTAGCCGCCGCCTTCAAACAGCGCCGGCCGTTCCGCCCGCAGCGCCAGCAACGTCGTGGTCAGCGCCAGTTTGATCGCGCCGTCCTGCCAGGCCGCATACAGCCGCCTCGCCGTTCCGGCCCGATCCGACGCGAGCTCGCCCGAGACGCGCTCCAGCATCGATCGCCGCGCCGCGTAATCCACCGCCCGCCTGTTGTCCGGGTCGACCAGGCTGAGGTCCCACAGCTCGCAGCCTTGATAGATGTCGGGCATCCCCGGCAAGGTCAGCTTCAGAACCAGCTGCGCCAAGCTGTTGTCGACGCCCAACCGCGCCACCTTCTGCGCGAACGGCAGGAACGCCGTCAGGAACGCCGGCCGCGCCGGATCGAGCGCGTCGGCGGCGAACCCCTGCAAGGCGTCCTCATAGGCCATACTCGGGGCCGACCAGTTCGAGAACCGCTTCGCCTCCCGCACCGATTTCTCCAGCGCTCCGGCGATCCGCTTGCGATACGTGTCGAGGGCCTCGCGCCCTTGCGCCGACTCGATCGCCTCCGACGTCAGCAGCTCGACCGGCCAACTCCCGACCAGCAGCTGATAAAGCAGATACTCGTCGCTGCGATCCGGCGGCGCCGTTCCCTCGACGTCGCCGCGCCGCGCCCGCAGCAGCCGGCTCCAGGACTGCACCTGCCGGCCCCACTCGTCCCCGATCGAGGACAGCACGGCCAGACGGGCGCGGGTGTCCTCGCCCCGCTTGGTGTCGTGCGTCGACGTTCCCAGCATCGCCGCCGGCGACCGTCTCGACCGCTGCCCATTGGCCCTGTGGAACGCCTGCAACGTCAGGCCGAAATGGTCCGGCTCGCCGCCGACCTCGTTCAGCGCCACGAACCGGTTGTAGCGATAGAACGCGGTGTCCTCGAGGCCCTTGGCCATCACCGGCCCGCTGTACTGCTGGAACTTCATCGCCAACCGGAGCACCGCATGTCGCGAGAAGCCGCTCTTCGGTTGCGCGACGAGGTCGCCCGACAGCAGCGCCGAAAGGAAATCGAACACGCTGGCTGGGATCTCCGGCTCCTGCCGCCGTGCCGTCGTGATCGCCCAGTCCAGATCGCGCCGGTCGTTCTCGGTCGGCGTGCCGTTCCGGTCGAGATAGGTCCGGTAGACGGGAAAGCAGGCCACGATCTGCCTGATCGCACGCTGCAGGATGTTGCGGGTGAAGTCCGCGGTACGCGGGATCTGGCGTGCGACGCGGCCCGCGTCGCGACCGAGCACGTTGAGCTCGCTCGCCATCTCGTTGTCCATGATCCGCGTCTTGCAGGTCTGCACGACCGAGCGGAACGGCGTCGCGTCGCCCGTGAACTCCCGATACAGACGCGTGAACCCCTCTTCGCCCGCCGGGTCGACCAGCACGCCGAGCACGAGATTGGTGAAGTCGTAGCCGGTCGTTCCCTCCACCGGCCAGTCGCTCCTGAGCGTCTCGTGCCGCGCCAGGATCTTCTCGACGACGAGATAGAACGGCCGGTTGACCAACCCCCTCAGCCGCTCGAGATACTCGGCCGGGTCGAGCAGCCCGTCGATATGGTCGATGCGCAATCCGTCCAGCGTGCCGTCGGCCAGCATCGCGCGGATGCGCGCATGCGACTCCTCGAACACCGCCGGCAGCTCCATCCTGATGCCGGCCAGGTCGTTGATGTTGAAGAAACGACGGTAGTTGATGTCGTCGCCGGCGACCAGGAAGTTAGCCGCCCGCCAGGACTGGTCCTCGATCAGCGCGTCCAGCGCGCGCCAATCGCCGTTGAGCCGGTCGACCGCGATCGCCAGCGCATCCGCAGCATCGCGATCCGCCGCCACCAGGGCGGCCAGCGTCGCCTTGAGCGCCGCTGCGCGCGCCGCGATCTGCGGCCGCCACGAGGGCAAGTCGGCGAACGCGTCGCCGATCCGCTCGAGCGAGGCATCGTCGCCGCCCAGAATGCGCGGATAGTGCAGCGGGCAGATCGGCAGCTTGTGGGTGTCGTACGCCCAGACCGCGAACTCTCCACGCTCGGCGTCGAACTTCAACGCGAGCCGCCCCGCCTCCAGCTCGACCCCATACTGGTCGCCGAGAAACGGAACCAGCAGCTTGTCGCGCAGGTAGCGGCGGTCCGGGTCCCAATCGATGTCGAACCAGCCGGCACTCTCCGACATCGGTCCCCATTCGAGCACGTCGAGCCAGCGCGCGTTGTCGGACCCGCCCACGCCCATGTGGTTGGGCACGAAGTCGAGGATCTGTCCCAAGCCGTGCGCCCTGAACGCGTCGCACATGGCCCGGAAATCGTCCTCGGTGCCGAGCTCGGGATTGAGCGCCCGGTGGTCGGTGATGTCGTAGCCGTGCGTGCTTCCCGGCTTCGCTTGCAGATACGGCGAGGCATAGACGTGGCTGACGCCGAGCGATGCCAGGTAAGGTGCGATCGCGGTCGCATCCCTGAAGCCGAACTCCTTGCGGAACTGGAGCCGGTAGGTAGCGCGCGGCGTCACCGCGCGTGCCTCGCCCACGAGACGGACCACGGCCCGAGGCGGCGCCCCTCGGCCTCCACCCGTCCGACGCTGTGAAAGATCTCCCCGTCCACCGGCCCGTCATCCGAGACCGCCGCGTCCGACAGGTTCGCGACCACGCGCAACGTTCCCGCCTCACCGGCGTCCCACGTCACGCTGACCGCACCGTCGCCCAACAGGGTCGACGTCCCGCCATGGCGGACATGCTCGACCAGGGGCGTCACGAAACGCCGCCGCTTGGCCAGCAGGTCCGCCGTGATCCGCAGCTGGTCGTCGTCGACCGCGTCCCAATCGAGCTTGGCCGACCTGAACGTCGCCTCCGCCAGCGGGTCTGGTATCTGCGCCCGCCGGTCCGGATCCTGGAACTCGGGGAACCGCTTGAACTCGTCGCGCCTGCCCTGCCGCACCGCGTCCGCCAGGTCGCCCGCGAAATCGCAGAAGAACGGGAACGGCGTCTTCGTCGCCCATTCCTCGCCCATGAACAACATCGGCACCTGCGGCAGCAGCAGCGCCACCGCGGCGATCGCCCGCAACCGCTCGGGAGCGACACTCGCGCTCAAACGGTCGCCGAACGCCCGGTTGCCGATCTGGTCGTGATTCTGCGCGAAGGCGACGAAGGCCGCCGGCGGCAACGAGGCGCTCGGCTCCCCGCGCGCCTGGTCCCTGTACTCCATCATCTCGCCCTGATAGGCGAAGCCCTCGGCCATCGCCCGCGCGAGCAGGTCGGTCCGCCCCGCATACGCCTTGTAGTAGCCCGCATCCTCGCCGGTGGCCGCGACGTGCAGCACATGGTGGATGTCGTCGTTCCATTGCGCGGTGAACGTCGCCGGCTTGCCCGGCGCCTCCCGCGTCAGCCGGCTCGCCTGGTTGTCCTCGTTCTCGAGGACCAGATGCGTCGGCCGTTCCCCGCGCATGCTCCGCACCGCGTGGGCCAACTCGTCCAGCAGATGCACCGGGCCATCATCCATGATCGCGTGCACGGCATCGAGCCGCAACCCGTCGAGATTGAACTCCTCCAGCCAATAGAGCGCATTGTGGATGGCAAAGTCCCGAACCGGCCGCGCGTGCTCGCCGTCGTAATTGATGCCGGCACCCCAAGGCGTCTTGTGCCGCTCGGTGAAGAACCCCGGCGCATAGACCGGCAGAAAGTTGCCATCCGGTCCGAAATGATTATAGACCACGTCGAGGATCACCATCAGGCCGCGCGCATGGGCGGCCACGATGAACGCCTTGAAGTCCTCCGGCCGTCCATAGCTCGAATCCGGCGCATACGGCAGCACGCCGTCATACCCCCAGTTCCGACCGCCCGGGAAATCGGCGACCGGCATCACCTCGATCGCCGTGATCCCGAGCCCAGCCAGATGGTCGAGCTTCTCGGCCGCCGCGGCGAACGTGCCCGCCGCGGTGAACGCCCCGACATGCATTTCGTAGACGACCGCCTCCGACCACGGCCGGCCGGCGAAGTCGTCGTTCCAGACGAAGGCGGCCGGATCGACGACCTCGCTCGGCCCATGCACGTCGCGCGGCTGGAAGCGGCTGGCGGGATCGGGAACGCGCATGCCGTCCGGCAGCACGAACTGATACAGGCTGCCGGTCCCGGCCTGGTCCGTCGACAGCGTGTGCCAGCCCTCGTCGCCGCGATCGAGCGCCAGCGTCGGCCCGCCCTCGAGCGCAACCTCGATCCGCTCGCAGCCAGGTGCCCACAACCGGAACCGCACGCGGCCGTCGGCAGCGATCTCCGCGCCATGCGGCATGAGATGGCGGCGCGCCGCGGACGCCGTCGAACTGGACATGCCTCACCTCGTCGGTCGACGCGAGACGATCCTCGCGCGCTCCAGAACAGGCGACCGCCGTCCCGAGTTGCAGAACGTCCGTCGACCGCCGTTTGACCGATCGGTCACTCTGCCCTTACGTCTGCGCCATGCATTCCGGAGAGACCGCCTCGATGTCTCCACGACAGCTCGCCCTCATGTTGGCGGCCCTGGCATCCGGCGCCGCCTCGGGCGCCGACGCCCAGGCGCCCGGCGGCAAGCCGCCCGCGGTCGGCGTCGAGACCGTCCACAAGCAGCCCGTCGAGCAGGTCAGCGAGTATATCGGCCGCATCCAGGCCATCGACAGCGTCGCCCTCGTCGCGCGCGTCACCGGCTTCCTGGAGCAGCGCCTGTTCACCGAAGGCTCCGAGGTCAAGAAAGGCGACTTGCTCTACGTCATCGAGCAACCGCCCTTCCAGGCCACCGTCGAAGCCAACCAGGCCAGCCTCGCCCAGGCGCAGGCCAACGCCGCCTTCGCCGGCGCGCAGTTCGAGCGGCAGAAGAACCTGCTGCACACGCCCGCCGGCCAGCAATCGAACTACGATCAGGCGCAGGCCACCGAACGGGCGGACAGCGCCAACGTCCTGAGCGCGCAAGCCAATCTCAAGACCGCGCAGATCAATCTCGGCTACACCGAGGTCCGCGCGCCGATCGACGGCCGCATCACCGCGACCGCCGTCAATCCCGGCAACGTCGTCAGCCCGAGCAGCGGCACGCTGGCGACGATCGTCAGCCAGGATCCCATGTACCTGGTCTTCCCCGTCGCAGAACAGGACGTCGCCAGGCTCGAGCAATCCTACGCGCACGCCGGCGGCCTGGGTTCCGCCAGCATCAGCGTGCGGCTCAACACCGGCAGGACCTACCAATATTCGGGCAAGCTCGACTACGTGGCACCCACGGTCTCGAACACCACCGACACCATCACGCTCCGCGCCACCATCCCCAATCCCAAGAGCCCCGGCGTCGCCGATCGCGGCACCGGCGACCGCACGCTGGTCAGCGGCCAGTTCGTGACCGCCCTGATCAAGGCACCGCAGGCCCTCTCGCTCGTCACCGTGCCCCAGTCGGCGGTGCTCGCCGACCAGCAGGGCTCCTACGTCTTCACCGTCGGTGCCGACGACATCGCCCACCGCACGAACATCCACACCGGCGAGCAGACCGGCACCAGCATCTCGGTGCTGAGCGGCCTCGACGACGGCGCCACCGTGGTCACCGAGGGCCTGCAACGCGTCCACGACGGCGCCAAGGTGTCACCCGGCAAGCCCGCCGGCTCGCCCGTGCCGGCGCAGGGCGGCACCCCCGAACCGGCCAACAGCAACACCGGCAAGATCGGCACCACCACCCAAGGCGGCAACGGCGGGACCAGGTAGCAGCCGATGATCTCCTCGACCTTCATCGACCGGCCGCGCCTCGCGGTGGTGATCGCCATCGTGATCACGCTGGCCGGCCTCGTCGGCCTGTCGCGCATCCCCGTCGCCCAGTTCCCCGACATCGTGCCGCCGCAGGTCTCCGTGCAGGCGACCTACCCCGGCGCCTCCGCCGCCGTCGTCGAGAGCTCCGTCGCCCAGCCGATCGAGGCGCAGGTCGTGGGCGTCGACAAGATGATCTACATGCGCTCGGCCAGCGGCAACGACGGCTCCTACAACCTCACCGTCTCGTTCCTGCTCGGCACCAATCCCGACATCAACACCGTCAACGTGCTCAACCGCGTGCAGACCGCGACGCCCGAGCTGCCGCCCGAGGTGCAGAGCGAAGGCACCACCGTCCAGAAACGCTCCTCGGCGATCCTCGAGTTCGTCAACTTCTACGCCCAGAAGGGCAAGTTCAACGTCCTCTTCATCGCCAACTACATGACGATCAACGTCATCGACGAGATCAGCCGCATCACCGGCGTCGGCCAGGCGAGCCTCCTGTCGCGCCAGAAATACTCGATGCGGATCTGGTTCGACATCAACCGGCTCAACAATCTCGGCCTCGCGCCGTCGGACATCACCAACGCCATCGCCGCCCAGAGCACGGTCGCGGCGATCGGCCGCATCGGCGCCCGCCCGATCAGCAACGAGCAGCAGTATCAGCTCAACGTGCAGACCACCGGCCGCCTGACCAGCACCAAGCAGTTCGCCAGCATCGTGCTGCGCGCCAACCCCGACGGCTCGGTGCTTCGCATCGGCGACGTCGCCCATGTCGAGCTCGGCGCCCAGAACCTCGACTCCGAAGCCAAGCTCGACGGCCACCCCTCCGTGCCGCTCGCCATCTATCTCGCACCGGGCGCCAACGCGCTCGACACCGCCAACGCCGTCAACAACCGCCTCACCTACCTCGCCCACCGATTCCCGCAGGGCCTCTCCTACAACGTCACCTACGACAGCACGACCTTCGTCAGGAACACCGTCCACGAAGTCATCGTCACCCTGCTCGAAGCCTTCGTGCTGGTGGTGATCGTTGTCTTCCTGTTCCTCGGCAGCATCCGCGCCACCATCATCCCGACCATCGCCGTGCCGGTCAGCCTGATCGGCGCCTTCGCGATCATGTCGGCGCTGGGCTTCTCGGCCAACACCGTCTCGCTGCTCGCCATGGTGGTCGCCATCGGCCTCGTCGTCGACGACGCCATCGTCGTCGTCGAGAACGTCGAGCGCGTGATGGAGGAAAATCCCGAGATGCCGCCCAAGGACGCGGCCAAGCTCGCGATGACCCAGATCACCGCGCCGATCATCGCCATCACGCTGGTCCTGCTCTCGGTCTTCATCCCGATCGCCTTCATCCCCGGCCTGTCCGGCCAGCTCTTCCGCCAGTTCGCGGTCACGATCAGCTCCGCGATGGTCATCTCGGCGCTCAACGCACTGACACTTTCGCCCGCCATGTGCGCCGTCTTCCTCCGCCACGGCGGCCGCAAGCGCGGCATCATGGGCTATGTCCTGCGCGGCATCGACAGGACCCGCAACGGCTACGCCGCGGTGGTCCGCCGCCTGGTCCGCGTCGCCGTGCTCGGCGTCGTCGTCATCGTGGTCGTCGCACTGGCCGCCTTCGGCCTGCAAACCCGCCTGCCCACCGGCTTCCTCCCCGAGGAGGACCAGGGCGGCTTCTTCGTCCTGATCTCGCTGCCCGACGGCGCCTCCGTGCCGCGCACGTCCGCCACCATCAACCGGGTCGCCAACATGGTCGCCCCCCTGCCCGGCGTGCAGCACGTCTTCCAGGTGATCGGCTACTCGATCATCGACACCGTCCAGGAACCCAATGTCGGCTTCCTGTTCGTCCGCCTCAAACCGTTCGCCGACCGCACCACCGTCGCGACCTCGGCGCAAGGCCTGATCCGCCGCATCTACGGCCTCGGCCAGCAGGTCCGCACCGCCACCGTCTTCCCCTTCAACCTGCCGCCGATCATCGGCCTGTCGACCGCCGGCGGTTTCGAATACGAGCTCGAAGGTCTCGAAGGCCAGGACTACAACGACATGAACGGCGTCATGCAGGGCCTGATCGCCAACGCCGGCGGCAACCCGCATCTGACCCGCGTCTTCTCCACCTTCACCAACTCCAACCCGACGCTCTTCCTCGACATCGACCGCACCAAGGCGCAGGCGCTGGGCGTCAACATCGGCGACATCTTCAACACGCTCGGCGCCACGCTGGGCGGCGTCTACGTCAACGACTTCAACCTTTACGGCCGCGTCTGGCAGGTCAACGTCCAGGGCGAGAACGCAGACCGCGAGACCATCTCCGACCTGTGGCGCATCTATATCCGCAACAGCAGCGGCGGCACCGTGCCCCTGCGCGCCATCGCCAGCCTGCGGATCGTCACCGGCCCCCAGGTCGTCACCCGCTACAACAACTACCGCGCCATCACCGTTCAGGGCAGTCCGGCGGCGGGCGAATCATCCGGCACCGCCATCGCCGCCATGGCCGAGGCTTCGAAATCGCTGCCCAGCGGCTACGCCTACGAATGGACCGGAACCGCCTATCAGGAGCAGCAGGCCGCCGGCCAGACCGGCGCCATCCTGTTCATGTCGATCCTGTTCGCCTTCCTCTTCCTGGTCGGCCTCTACGAGAGCTGGGTGATCCCGATCCCGGTGCTGCTGTCGGTGGCCGTCGGCGTGCTCGGCTCGCTGATCGGCATCACGCTCGCCGGCCTGTCCGTCGACCTCTACGCCCAGATCGGCCTCGTCGTGCTCATCGCCCTGGCCGCCAAGAACGGCATCCTGATCGTCGAATTCGCCAAGGAGCGACGCGAGGAAGGGGTCAGCATCGTCGACGCCGCCGTGCAGGGCGCGCACATGCGGTTCCGCGCCGTGATGATGACCTCGGTCGCCTTCATCCTCGGCCTGCTGCCGCTGGTGTTCGCCTCGGGTGCGGCCGCCATCAGCCGGCGCGACGTCGGCACGCCCGTGTTCGCGGGAATGATCGCGGCGTCCGGCGTCGGCATCTTCGTCATCCCGATGCTCTACGTGACGTTCCAGACGATGCGGGAACGCACGCACGCGATGTTCTCGCGCAAGAGATAGATCAGGGGCGCCGCCCCTGATCCCCTCGCCAGGAGGCGAGCCTCCTGGCCTCCTGCGCGTCAGGAGGCCCGAGACAGACGGCCTCCGTGAGCCGCCAGGCGTGCCCTGATCGCGTCGAGCGCCTCGCCACCCGTCACCAGCTCGGCGCAGAGGCCGTCCGCGACGCCGCGCGCCAGGTCCGCGTGCAACGCCACCAGCGGCGCGTTGGCGAACATGCCGCGATTGCCGGTGTCCGCGTAGCTCTCCGCCGGCGCACCGTCCGCCAGCAGCACCGCGTGGCGCGCGAGTTCGACGTGGAAATAGTCCACGCTGTCGACGCTCTCCTGGACGATCCGGTGCCCGTCCACCAGCAGACCGGCGGGCACCAGAACCCCGTCGATGGAGAGGGCATGGTCGGGACTGATCCGCAGCGGCCGCCGCGGGATGCCGTCGCCGAGCGCGCCCGCCTCGATCCGGACCGGCGCCACCGTCTCCGGCCGCTTGTGCAGCGCGACGCGCACGCGTCGGCGACCGATCCACGACACCGCGGCCTGCCCGCCATCGGCGAGCGTGATCGCGTCGCCGGCGGCGAGTTCCTCGACCGGACGCTCGCCGTTCGCGGTGGCGATCAGCGTTCCCCGCGCGAAGCACGGCGCCCCGTCGAGCGGATTGGTCTCGAACACCACCGGGTTGCCGCCGCTCTGGGCATCGATCTCGGACTTGAGGTTCTCCAGCTGCAACGCGAGCAGGACGTTGCCGCTCTCCATCGCGATCGCCTGGTCCAGCACCGGATCGGCCGCGATGGTCGGCAGCGGCTGGTCGAGAACCGTCCAGAGCTGCCCCGACGGATCGGTGAACTGGAACCCGTTCGGCCCCTGGCCGCTGAGCGCCGCCACCACGAGTGTTTGGCTCGAGCCGTCCGCGCCGGTGTAGTCCACCGTCGGGCTGTCGGCCGTCCCGCCGATCGCGACCGACGCACCCGTCTCGGACGCCTGGCCGTAGGCGAAATCAAGGTCGGAGTAGCCGGCCTGGTTGATCTGCGTGACCACGTTCGCCGGCAACAGGTTTGCGAGATCGACCGTCTGGTAGACCAGGGCTCCATCGAGTGTCGTGCCCGGACTTGGAAGTGCCATGGAGGATGTCCTGAGATGATGCGCCAGGTTTGGCCACCCCGACGCGTGACGTCCAGTCCCACGCGTCACGTTTGCTCGACCGGCAGGGCGAAATTCGCTCGACCGGCAGGGCGAAATCGTCAGCCGCCATCCCCGATCAGGGCCTTGATCCGGACCCGGTCGCTCTCCTCGAGAACCCGGCGCGCCAGACGGACACACTCGTCGAGCGACACCGCTCGGATCGCCTGCTTGACCCTCGGCACGGCGGACGCGTTCATGCTGAACGACCGCAGGCCGAGGCCGAGCAGCAGCGGGGCGAGCACCGGATTGCCGGCCATCTCGCCGCAGATCGAGATCGGCTTGCGCAGACGCAGGCTGGCCTCCGTGGTCTCCGCGATCAGGCGCAGCACCGCCGGATGGATCGGGTCGTAAAGGCTCGCCACCTCGCTCGAGGCCCGATCGACCGCCAGTGCATACATCGTCAGGTCGTTGGTTCCGATCGACAGGAAGTCGGTCTCGAGCGCGAAGAGGTCCGCCATCAGCGCCGCACCCGGCGTCTCGATCATCGCGCCCAGCGGCGGCAGCTTGGCCTGCAGCTTCACCCCGCGCCGCCTCAGCCGCCGCCCGACGCGCTCATACGTCTCCCGCGCCTGCCGGAACTCCTCGATGTTGGTCACCATCGGCAGCATCACCCGGATCGGCCCCGCCTGCGACGCGGTCAGTATCGCCGCGAACTGCCCCTCCAGCAGCTCGTGGTTGGCCAGCAGCAGCCGCAGGCCCCTCAGTCCCAGGGCCGGGTTCGCCTCGCGTTCGCGCGGCGACAGGCCCGCCCGGCGCATCGCCGCCCCTTCCTTCTCGCCGCCCCAGTCGAGCAGCCGGATCGTGGTCACGTCGCCCGCCATCGTCTTGACGATGCCCGCATAGGCCGCCGCCTGCGCCGCCTCGTCCGGCAGCTCCTCGGCGGCGATGAACAGGAACTCGCTGCGCAGCAGCCCGATCCCCGACGCGCCCGACCTGACCACCAGCGGCAGCTCGGCCGGCAGTTCGAGGTTCGACTGCAGCTCGACCGGCTCGCCGCTCGCCAGCCTCGACGGCAACCGCCTGAGCTTGGCCAGCCGCTGACGCTCGCTCGCATGCCGGGCGACGCCCTTGCGGGCCTCCGCCCTGGTCAGGCCGGACGGATCGAGCGTCACCGTGCCCGCATCCCCGTCGAGCACCACCATCTGGCCGTCGCGCGCCGCCGCCGCGATGCCGCTCGCCGCGATCACCGCCGGGATGCCGAGCGCGCACAGCATGATCGCGGTGTGGTCGGCGGCCCCGCCCTCGTCCGTCGCCACGCCCGCCACCCGGGTCGGGTCCAGCAGCGCCACGTCC
This sequence comes from uncultured Acetobacteraceae bacterium, assembly GCA_964249235.1. Taxonomy (GTDB): domain Bacteria; phylum Pseudomonadota; class Alphaproteobacteria; order Acetobacterales; family Acetobacteraceae; genus CAXTPV01. The sequence goes on from CAXUBM010000003.1 coordinate 37,326, forward strand.
GACGGCCGCAGCCGGTCGGCGATCAGCACCGCACCGCGCGACACGTTGCCCAGCGCCCGGAACGGCGCCTCGGCGAGGTTGCGCGTCAGCCGCCGTCCGATCTCCTCGACCTCGCCCGCCCGGCGCAGCAGCGAGCCGCCGTCCTCGTCGGGCAGCGCCAGCAGCCGGCTGGCCGCGAGCCTGGTCTCCGCCGCCCCCGCGACCTCGGCCGAAATCAGCTCGTCGGCGATGCGACGCTCGATCGCGCGCAGCAGCCGCGACGACGACAGCATCTGCCGGTAGGCGTCGATCAGCGGCGCGATCTCGCGCTCGCTCTCGTCGGGCAGCAGGGTCAGCCGGGTCCGCAGCTTGGCCAGCTGCGTCAACGACCGCTCGGTCGCCCTGTGCAGCCGCTCCAGCTCGGCGCCGACCTCCTCGGCGGCGATCGATCGTCCGCCCGCATCGGGCTCGTGGTCGTGGGTGGTGTAGGCCAGGCCGACGGCGATCCCGCCGCACGCCGCATGGCCGCGGAACAACCGCTCGCGCGCGCCGCCCGGCGCCGCGGCCGCCTCAGTCCCGTTCACCGAACCCGGCCTCGACGAGCGCCGCCAGCGCGTCGAGCGCCTCTTTCGCGTCCCAGCCATCCGCGACGAGCTCGATCTCGCTGCCGCACCCGGCCCCCAGCATCATCAACCCCATGATCGACCGCGCCGCGACGGTCTGACCGCCGCGGACGACCTCGACCGAGGCGTTGAAGCGTTCGGCCGTGTTGACGAGCTTGGCCGCCGCTCGCGCGTGCAGTCCCCGGCTGTTGACGATGACCACGCCGCGCCGAAGCACGGTGGAGGCACTGCTGCCCGCGGTCACCCAGGGCGGCCGTCGGGGAGCAAGGCGGGATCGGCGACCGGCGCGGCGACGGTCGCGACCTGCGCCTGCGTCACGCTCGCCAGCGACACGCAGGCCGAGCCGCCCAGGCACGAGCGAGGCAGGTGCGACGCCATCGCGATATAATTCCGCACCGCCATCTCCGCGCAATCGGCGCACTCGCCCAGCGTTCCCGCCGCGCGCGCCTTGGCGAGCTTGACCAGCATCGGCAGGTTCACGCCGGAAATGATCTCCACCCCGCCGCGGTCGATCAGCGACACGGCGACGTTGCTCGGCGTCCCCCCGAACATGTCCGTCAGCAGCAGGGCGCCGTCGCCGGTGTCGACGACGTCGATGCACCGATTGACTTCGTCGCGCACCGCCGACACGTCGTCCTCCGGCCCGACCGAGACGGTCGCCACCTGGGCCTGCGCGCCGACGACGTGCTCCATGGCATCGCGCAGGGCCAGGCCCAGCGCGCCGTGCGCGATCAGGACGATGCCGATCATCGGTCTGCCGCTTGTTGTTCGGGCGCGAGATTGTCCGACGCATCCGCGCCGACCGGTCCGAGATGCAACACCGTCATGCGTAAGTCCTGCTTGCCCACCCGTAATGCCCGCATCGCCTGGGCCAGCTCCTCGGCGGCGGCCACGGACCCATGCCGCCCTCCCGTGCCTGCGATCGCGACGGTCGCCCCTGTCTTGCCCTCGCCAACGAACCTCGGCAAGGCCGGGCAGGGCAAGCGCTCGTTGGTCTCAGTAAACGCTTCGTCACCGCAATCCTGTCCCACGGGGCGCGCCACCGTCTCACCGCGCATCGTCCCGCCCTCGAATTGGGGATCGTCATGCGGCTTTTTGAGGCAGCGCATCGACGACCGAGCCGGCCTCCGGCGACCGCCGGCCGGTCACCTCGCCTCGAACGCCCCCGCCACGCAGGCGACGTGTCCGAGCGCGCAATCCAGGGCGACCGCCACCTTCTCGGCCAGCGCCGGATCGCCGCCCTCGAGCATGATCTGCGCCACCCCGGTCGGCGCATGCACGCGGCGCGCCTGAGGCAGCCGCTCCGCCGTCCGGCCCAGCGACACGGCGAGCGCCACCGGCCGCGGCGCCTCGTGCGGCAGGCGCACCAGCCCCACGCCCCGCACCTCGATCAATCCGGCCAGCACATCGGGCGGCGAGGCGATCCTGTCACGCAGATCCACCCGGTCGTCGGCGACCAGGACGAAGCCGCGCGCGATCAGCCGCAGCGCCAGGCTCGATTTCCCCACCCCCGGCTCGCCGAGCAGCAGAACTCCCCAACCGCCTCGCGCCACGCAACTCGCATGGATCTGCATGAGGCTGTCATACCACACGCGCCGCCGAAGCCCGCTTGCGTCGGCAAGCGGAACGGCGATGCCGCTCCTCGCCTCGATCGTCGTCGCCTACCTGCTCGGAGCGATCCCGTTCGGGCTGCTGCTGACGCGCGCGGCGGGCCTGGGCGACATCAGGCGCATCGGCTCGGGCAACATCGGCGCCACCAACGTGCTGCGAACCGGCCGCAAGGGCCTCGCCGCCGCCACTCTCCTTCTCGACGCCGCCAAGGGCGTGGCCGCCGTGCTCCTGCTGCCGGCCCACGGCGCCGCCGCGTGTGCTCAACCAGACCGGCGCGCAGTGTCCGAGGACAACGTCACACGCGGCGGCGCCGTGGGCCGTTGTCCTCGGA